>JALUMP010000082.1:7096-9267 GCA_027039745.1 Candidatus Parcubacteria bacterium | reverse complement strand
GTATACAAATTTATTTAAAATAATCAAAAGCACAGAAAAATTAATAATTTGTGCAATTAAAAGAATTGGGTCTATTCCTAATTTACCTAAAATCTCCATATTAAACAAATTTTAAGATTAATGCGACAACTAGGGCATAAATAGCAACAGCTTCTGCGAAAGCAATAGCTATTATCATAGTAATTTGTATTTTATCTGCAATTTCTGGATTACGTGCAATGGCAATTACAGCGGCAGCGCCTATTAAACCTATGGCTATACCTGGACCAATTGAACCTACACCTATTGCGAATGCTGATGAATCTATCATAACTTAATTTAATTATTTTATTAATATACTAATAATAACATTTTAAATTTAATTTTCATGTTTTAAAATTCCAATTTTTATGAAAGTCAATGTTAGTATAGCAAAAATAAAAGCTTGGATAAAACCAACAAAAATTTCTAAAAACATAAAAGGTAATGGGATTATATATGGAGTTAAAAAAGCAACCACCAGGAGAAGAACTTCTCCTGCAAAGATATTTCCAAAAAGTCTAAAGGAAAAAGATAAGATTTTTACAGACTCTGAGATTAATTCAAAAAAACTGAGAATAAATTTTAAAGGACTGGAAAAATTTAAAAATCTTTTTATAAAATTTTTTAGTCCTAAAATTTTGAAAGAAAAATATTGAACAGATATTACAGATATTAGAGCTAAAGCAATTGTGGTTGTGAGATCACTGTTTGGAGAACGTAATAGAGAAATATGTTCTTCTCCATGATTGATAAAAATAGAACCCAAAAAACCAGGCAATAAAGCTAAAATATTTGCAGTCAGAATAAAAATAAAGAAAGTAGCGATGAGCGGCAGTATCTTTATACTAATTTTTTCATTTTTAATGGTGTTGTTTATAAAGGAAAATAATTTTTTGATAATTAAACGAATAGTATTAACAAAAAGATTATTATTTTTTAATTTTAGTTGTTTATATAAAACGAGAGAGAAAATAAAAATAATTAGAGTAACTAAAATAGAGGTAAAAAAAGTATTAGTAATATTTATACCAAAAAGAGAAAAAATATATTCAGATTGTAATTTAATATTTAACATTATTTTTTATAATTAATAATTGGTTTTAATATGTTGTGCACTTCATATATTGTAAGAATTATTCCAAAAAAAATACTAATTAATGTTATTATAGGTTTTGTTTTAAAAAATGAATCTATTCAAATACCAAAAAATAATGAAATAGCGATTGGTATGATTATAAAAAAACCAAGTTGTATAGCGACAGATAAAGCATAGAATAAAGCAAAATTGTTATTATCTGTTTTTTTTATCATATAAAATATTATATCATAAAAATTTTTCAATTTTATAAAAAGTATTTTTATATTTAATTTTATTAGTGAATGGGATAAAAGTTATAAAAAATACTTATGTGGATATTAAATGTTTTTTATTTTTTTTTTTCTGTTAGAATAAAATTATATTATTAATAAAAAATAAATTTTATGAAAGTCAATAGAATAAAGTTTGTAGTATTATCAAGTATTTTTTGGTTCATGGTGTTATTTGCATTTCAAATAACAAATATAGCTTATGCTTCGGCTAATTTAGTTTCAAATTCAGATTTCGAAGCTGGTTTAAGTGGTTGAACTGCACATAGTGCTTATAGCAGGGTGACGGGAGTGGGCTCTAATGGTAGTAGTGCGTCAATTAAAGTAGTTAATCCACATTGAATGAGTTTTTTTCAAAATCAAAATATATCAGTAGAACAAAATACAGATTATATTTTTAAGTTTGATTATAAGATTACTTCAAATCCAAATAATGATGAAATGGTTTTTTTGGTTTCAAGAGGAAGTAATGTATGAGGAGGAAATAGTTTAATTATAAAGAAAGTTAAAGGAACAAATCAAGCTTGGCAAACTGTAGAGGTGCCATTCAATACCGGATCTGAATCTGCAATAAGAGTTCGTATGATAGGTGGCTCTTCTAATCAAGTTGTTTATTTTGATAATATCAAAATAGAAAAAGTTGAAGAAGATCCAGAGGTGAATTTAGATGTTGGAAGTAATCAAGCTTCTGAAATAGAAGAAACTTCTGCAAAGCTAAATGGTAGAGTTGATTCTGGAGAAAATGCAAATGTGTGATTTGTATATTCTAAAACAGACTTAAC
>JALUMP010000082.1:6217-6996 GCA_027039745.1 Candidatus Parcubacteria bacterium | reverse complement strand
CCCAGAATGTGATGGGGATGATACAAAAGTAACAGTTTCCGGAACATATAATACTGGAGATAATTTTTCAAAAACAATTACAGGACTTTCTCCAAATACAAATTATTATTTTAGAGCATGTGGAAATGCTGGAGAACAGACAAGCTATGGATTAGCAAAAACGTTTGCAACCTTGTTATCTATTCCAGTTGTAGTTGATTTGAATTTAACAAATATAATTGTGTCTGAAATAGAAGAAACTTCTGCAAAGCTAAATGGTAGAGTTGATTCTGGAGAAAATGCAAATGTGTGATTTGTATATTCTAAAACAGACTTAACCCCAGAATGTGATGGGGATGATACAAAAGTAACAGTTTCCGGAACATATAATACTGGAGATAATTTTTCAAAAACAATTACAGGACTTTCTCCAAATACAAATTATTATTTTAGAGCATGTGGAAATACTTCAACTCAATCTGTTGTAAGTAGTAGTAAGAATTTTACAACTAAAACAGAAGAGGTTGTTGTGCCTCCAACAGATGATTCTGTTATTTGTACAACTGATGTTAAAAGATGTTCAGATGGTAGTTATGTAAGTAGAAGTGGTTCAAATTGTGAATTTGCGGCATGTCCCGAAGTTCAAGATGAACCAGAAGATGATAATAGTTCTCAAACAGGTTATCTATACAGACCAAATAAAGCTTTTGATTATGAATTAAAACATAATGTTTGAAATGGTTTAAAAAATAATAATGAGGTTAAAATGCTTCAAAAAGCATTAAACATGCCAAGCTATT
>JALUMP010000082.1:0-6117 GCA_027039745.1 Candidatus Parcubacteria bacterium | reverse complement strand
TGGTGTTGGGCCAATAACTAGAGCAAGGCTTAATGCTAAAGGTGCTGTAGATAGTAATACAGGAGATGATTCATCTAATGATAGTTCTGATAATTCTGATAACTCAGGTGATGATAGTTCTGATAATTCATCTGATGATAATTCAAATGATTCTTCTAATAATGATGGCACAACACAACAAACAGGTTATCTATACAGACCAAATAAAGCTTTTGATTATGAATTAAAACATAATGTTTGAAATGGTTTAAAAAATAATAATGAGGTTAAAATGCTTCAAAAAGCATTAAACATGCCAAGCTATTATCAAACAGGTAATTATTTGTCAAAAACTCAAGAAGCAGTAGCTTTGTTCCAACAAGCAAATGGAATTACAGCAGAAAATAGATATGGTGTTGGGCCAATAACTAGAGCAAGGCTTAATGCTAAAGGTGCTGTAGATAGTAATACAGGAGATGATTCATCTAATGATAGTTCTGATAATTCTGATAACTCAGGTGATGATAGTTCTGATAATAGCACAACCATTCATGCTGCTGATAATTTCCAGGCAAGATTATTTACAGAAATGAAAGATGGAATAGATAGCATACGTAGTAAAAACAGTAATGTTAAGATTGTCCTTGGAGAATTTGCTACACCAAATGAATGTAAAAACAATACTAACAATGAACAAACAAAATGAAATAGTATGCTGAAGTATTTATACAACTATGCTACAACTAGAGATGTAAATGTAGCTTGATGAGCATTTGGACATGAGAATGATCAATATGACTTGAATACTTGAACAAAGAAAAATGGAAGTTGGAGAGATAATGATACAGCTTCAGCGTATGAAGATGTTTTAAAACATAGTTCAAGAGTTTATCATAATTATGCTGGCAACGAGTTTTATAGTGATAAAGATCATACTCCTCCCCAATGAGGATCTGGGTTACCAAATAATGCTCCAACTGTTACTGATTTAAGATACTTCAAAAACAAAGGAGTCGATTCAATTAGATATCCTTTAGGGCAACCAGGTTCCCATGCTGATTGATTAGCAAATAAAAATACAAAAGTTATTGATCCAATTTTTATAGGTCATGTAGAAAATGTATTAAATCGTGCACAATCTGTTGGACTAAAAGTTGTTTTAGATGTTTTGCATCCAGGTAATGGAAATGACTATGCATCTATTCATGGGAATAGTCTTAAAACAACACAGGGGTTAAACGATTATAAATCATATGTTAAATCTTTATTAAATCATGGCTTTAGTGATAATAATGGAAATTGAACAACCGTAAAAAACCATCCAGCTTTTGAAGCTATTGATATAGTTAATGAACCACATTCAGGTGGGGTTGGTGACATATCTAATAGTCAATGAGAATCAATTTCTCAAAATATTGTTACTTGATTGAGAAATGATGTTCATTTACCAAATTCTAAAACAATTTGGGTGACCCTTAATCAATATGGAGGATTACAAAGTGCTTCATCAAATCACCCTAATGGATTTTGAATAAATGATCCAGGTCATAACGTTGTTGCTGCTCCACATTATTATCCAGAATTGGATCATAATGGTTCTTGGGTAAATCCTGGTGATAATACTTATATTCCTAACCAATATTCAAATGCAGTTTCTGCGTCTGGAGCATGATCAGGTAAAGGAGATTATAATTTTAATTCAAATAAATAAGTATATTGAATCTCAAAGATTAAAAAAAACAAAGCAATTGCTTTGTTTTTTTTAAAAATAAATTGACTTAGTTTGATTTATCTTATAATATAAGTATATATGTCAAGAGAACAAGAAATTAAAAATATAAGAATTGAAAAAGTAAAAAAACTAAAAGAACTTGGGATGAACCCATATGTTGATCCAGGTTCTATAAAGAGAGATTTGTCTTTAAAGGATGTTAACGGTGGTTTTAAAAATTTAGAAAAAAGTGGAGATACTAGATCGATTGTTGGAAGGATTATGGCAAAAAGAGGGAGTGGAAAAATAATGTTTTCAAAAATTTTTGATGGGACAGATAGTTTTCAAATAGTTTTTAAGGCAGATGAAATTGGGCCAGATAAAATAAAACTTTACGAAAAGCTTTTTGATATTGGAGATTTTGCGGAGTTTTCTGGAACTTTTTTTCTTACACAAAAAGGGCAACCATCATTGTTAGTTAAAGAGTTTAGGATGTTAACAAAATCTTTGTTACCATTGCCTGAAAAATGACATGGACTTCAAGATGTAGAGGAAAAATATAGAAAAAGATACCTCGATGTTTTAATGGATGATGAGGTTTTTCAACGTTTTATTTTAAGAACAAAAATAATTAAAGAATTTAGAAAAGTTCTTGATGCTGATGGTTTTTTAGAGATTGAAACACCAATATTACAAAACCAAGCTTCTGGGGCTATGGCTAAAACTTTTAACACTTATCATAATGATTATGATATGGATATGGTTTTACGTATTGCTTGTGAGGCAGAGCATAAAATGATAATGGCAGGTGGATATCAGGGGGTATACGAGTTTTCAAAAGATTTTAGAAATGAAGGTTCTGACCCAACACATATACAAGAATTTACTCAACTTGAGTGGTATAAAGCTTATGAAGGTTTAGAAAAAAATATTGAATTGATAGAAAAAATTTTTAGGCAAATTTTTAAAGATATTTTAAAGAAAGAAGTATTCGAAATACCAAATGCTGATGGAGAAATTGTTAAAGTTGATTTTTCTGGACAATGACCAAAGATAAAATTTAATGATTTAATTAAACAATATGCAAATATTGATCCTTTTGTTTCAAGCAGAGAAGAATTAGAAGAAAAAGCAGTAGAGCTAGGAGAAAATCCAAATGAGGTAAAACAGCTTTCACTTGGGAACTTACTTGATTCTATTTATAAAAAATCAGCAAGAAAAAATATAATAAATCCAGTCTGAGTGACAAATTATCCTGGTAGTTTGAAACCTTTAGCAATTCAAAATGATGATGGAACAGCAGAGGCAACCCAGCTTGTTGTAGCAGGAGCTGAAATTACAAATTCTTATGCTGAGTTGGTGGATCCAATTACACAAAGAAAATTATTAGAAGAACAAGCTCAAGCAAAAGTAGATGGTGACGATGAAGCTATGGATATGAATAATGATTTTCTAACCGCGATGGAACATGGTATGCCACCTATGATGGGTACAGGAATTGGAATAGATAGGCTAGTTGGTATTTTCACTGAAAAGAAAAACATTAGAGATACAATATTTTTTCCTATTATGAAGCCAAAAAAATAATTTTATGTTTTTAAAAATTAGATATAGAATATCTAATTTTTTCTTGTTTCATAGATGTGATACAATAAAAAAATGAAAGATTTTTTAAAAAATATTGTTATTTTTATTTTAAGATTGGAATCTAAGCTGGTTTTAATAACACACAGACCAAAAATTATTGCAATTACAGGAACTATTGGTAAAACCACAACCAAAGACATATTGTATGCTGGATTGAAAGATGATTTAGATGTGAGAGTTTCCCCAAAGGGTTTTAATTCTGATATAGGAGTTTTATTGACAATTTTAAATTTAAAAACAGCGGGTGTATCAATGAAAGCTTGGTTGTTGAATATAGCAAAAGGGGTTTTGGCAATTTTTAACAAAAACTATCCAAAAGTTTTAATATTGGAAGTTGGGGCAAATTACCCAAAAGAGATTGAAAGAAATGCAAAATTGTTAAAACCAAATATCTCTATTTTTACTTTGCTACCAGAGATGATGGCACATATGGAATTTTTTGAGACTCGCCAAGATTTTGTTAATGAAAAAATGTTTTTAGCAAAATATACAAAAAGAAATGGGGTTATTCTTTTTAATGCAGATGACAAGACATTGAAGGAAGAGGTTTTAAAATATCCTCAACAAAAAATTAGTTTTGGGAAGAATGGGAAAATAAGTTTTGAAGATATTAATATAGAATACAAAAATAAATATCCAATTGGGATATCTATAAAATTAAATAAAAAAGAAAATGTCTTTCTAGGAGGAGTATTAGCTGAACATTTTGCATATCCAGTGACTGCATCTTTGGCGGTTGCGGAAATATTTGGTTTAGATAAAACTAAAATTATTAATTCAATTGAAAAAAATTATGTCCCAGCACCAGGGCGTATGAGAGTTTTTCAAGGTAAAAAAGATGGGGTGGTAGTTATAGATGACTCTTATAATGCTTTACCAGAGTCAATCAAAAAAGGAGCAGAAATTTTTGCAAAATTAAAGATAAAAGGTAGAAAAATTTATGTGTTGGGTCGGTTGGCAGAACTTGGAGATTATACAGAAAAAGCTTACGAAAAATCCCTAGAATTTTTAGAAGGAAGGTGTGATGTTTTATGTATTGTCAATGATGGGGATATTACAAAAAAATATTTAAAAAATTATAAATTTCAAGAAGTTTATCATTTTAATAAATTTGGAGATGATTTTTTTGCAAACACAGATGATGTTGGTCGGTTTTTGGTAGATTATTTACAGAGTGGTGATACAATAATTTTTAAGGGAGCAAGACATAGCACAGCCTTTGAAAGAGCTATCTGTCAGATAATTAATCAGAATGATATTAAAAACCTTGTCCAAGAACATTTGGATACAAAATGTATACAATAATATGGAAAAAATAAAAGTAGGAGTATTAAATGGGGGAACATCGCTAGAGCATTCTGTTTCAGTAGCATCTGGAAAAACAATAAAAGGTAAATTAGATAATGAAAAGTATGATGTAGTAGATGTATTTATTGATAAAAATGGAGCATGATTTGCAGACGGTGTTAAGATTTTACCAGAAGAATTGAAAGAAAAAGTTGATATTATTTTTTCAGTTTTACATGGATCTTTTGGTGAAGATGGAAAAATACAAAAAATATTAGAAAAATATAATATCAAGTTTGTAGGTTCATCATCTAATTCGTCTTATAATTCTTTTTCAAAAATAATATCAAAACAAGTTTTTGAAGAAAATAATATTAAAACTCCTGCCTTTTCTTATTTGAATAAAAATGACGTTATAGATTTTGCCGAAGAGGCTGAAAAAATATTTGCAAAATTTAACCCTAAAGTTGTTATTAAAACTAGTGAGTCTGGATCTTCTTTTGGGGTTTATATTTGTGGCTCTGTTAATGAAATTACTCGAGCTCTTGAAGGTGCTTTTGAAATTGGCGATGATGTTTTGGTGGAAGAGTACATGGCAGGAAAAGAATATACTTGTGGTGTAATAGAGGAAAAAAATGGAGAAATACGAGCTTTACCTATTGTAGAAATTATTCCAAGAAAAGAATTTTTTGATTTTGAAGCAAAATATGAGGGAGCAGTTGATGAGATTTGCCCTGCAGAAATAGAAAATGAAGATTTGAAAAAACAAATACATGAAACTGCCGTAAAGGTACATAAGGTTTTAAAATTATCAGATTATTCAAGAACTGATTTTATATTTGATGACAAAAGGGGTTTATATGTTTTAGAGGTCAATACTTTGCCTGGTATGACAGAGATATCATTATATCCACAAGAATTAAAAGCAGATGGTATTGGACTTTCTGGTTTTTTGGATATTCTTTTAATAAATAGATTAAAAAGATTGTAATTTTTTTTGTTCATTGCTTAGATTAAACTCTGAACCAGGAACAATTAAACAAAACAAAAACTCCGTTTCTGTTAAAATAATATTACTTTGAAAAAAGAGGTAAAGGCAAAAACCGAGTCTAAAAGACCCGGATTTTGCCTTTATCTCTGTTTTCATCTGTGCTCCCACCAGGATTCGAACCCAGAACAATAGTTCCAGAATAGCATTGTGCGAATGTCTATTGTCATTTCACCTTGGTGAAATATTTTGTTTTCATCTGTGCTCCCACCAGGATTCGAACCCAGAACAATAGTTCCGAAGACTATTGTGATATCCATTTCACCATAGGAGCATCTGTTTCTTTGTATTATAGCATATAGACGCTGGATCAGGAGTTGAACCTGAATTCATCACAGCTCAAGAACTGTTGTCTTACCATTTAGACGACCCAGCGTATTTATATTTTTATTATATCAAACTATTTATTTTTTTAAAAAATGTATAATAAACATATGAAGTTTAT
>JALUMP010000081.1 GCA_027039745.1 Candidatus Parcubacteria bacterium | reverse complement strand
TAATTTGGTTCACTAAGGCCGAAGAGCGAGGCGATGGATATTCATGTGGAGCTATTGGCTGGATGTATTATCACGGTAATGGCGTTGCCAAAGATGAGGTAGCGGCCCTTGATTGGTTTAAAAAAGGAATATCTAGAAATGACGCGTTTTCGAAAAAGGAATTTGAGATTCTCAAACAAAAAAAAGAAAACAATTCTGTTAAAGTCTCTCCTAAAAATAAAAAGGAAGAACAGTACTGGTTGGGATATCAATATGAAAAGGGTATCAATGTTGATAAAAACCACAAAAAAGCGATTGAACACTACTTAGTGGCAGCAGAACTTGGCAATGCTAAAGCTCAGTTTAGGTTGGCTCAGCTTTATGAACGCAGTGAAGAGCTTACTAGAAATTACTGGAACTATAAATCAGCTATACGCTGGTATAAAAAAGCTTCAGAGCATGGAGATGCCTTGGCATACTATCGAGTAAGCAAACTGTATCGCTCTGGACATGGTGTAAGTAAAGATAAAAGATTGGCTTTGCAATGGTGTAAAAAAGCTGCAGAGCGTGGATTGGGTGTGGCTTGTGAAATTATGGGTGCTTGTTATGAGTTTGGTTGGGGAACGCATATTGACTACAAACAAGCCAGCTATTGGTACAAACAAGCCATTCAAAGTGGGTATAAAAACGCAGATGAAAGTCTAAATAGCCTCAATAAAAAGATACGAGTAGAAAATCAAAAACTTATTAATACTAATATAAAGAAAAAGGCGCAACTAAAAAAAGAACAAAAATCTTTAAGAACAAAAAATTTCAATACTTTTTCTATAGACGCGCGTAAATGTTTTGCTTGTCATGGTAAATATTTCCAAAGACATGCTTTGGGTAAATCTGCAATAGTGTCAAATATGACTCATTATCAGATTGAAACAGCATTAAAAGGTTATAAAGCTGGAACTTACGGTGGAGCTATGAAAGCTATAATGAAAGGACAAGTTGCCCGATATTCCGACGCTACGCTAGAAGATTTTTCAAAAACAATAGGTCGTTAGAAAAGTAGTCACACGAGCTAAGACAAAGCCCTCTTTACTCAAAGCACCATTAAATAATGCTATAATATGAAAGAATAATATGGGGTTTTGTGATGATAAAAAATATAATAATAACTATCCTTATCCTTTTCAGTTTCACACTTCAAGCACATGATTTTCGTGATATAGTAAAGACTGAGGGAGTAGAACAAAGAGTTGCTCTTATCATAGGAAATAATGACTACACTAGTATTCCACATCTAAAAAATCCTATAAATGATGCAAGACTTATGCGAGAAACACTTAAAAAAAGTGGCTTTAGTGTTATCTACAAAGAAAATGCTAAGATAAGAGATATGAAAAAACTTCTCAAAAAGTTTTCCTATAAAATCCGCAAAGGAGGTATAGGTTTTTTTTATTTTGCTGGGCAGAGTGTGAATGTAGATGGGAAAAACTATCTAATAGGTACAGACGCGTTACTTGATAATAAAGACTATATATTACATGAGGCTATACCACTTAATAACATTATAAAAAGAATGAACGATGCCCATAACAGACTGAATGTTATTGTTTCAGATACTTGTCGTAATACCATTGCTGCAAATACTTTTCATCATAACCATTTTGGTAGAGGTGTGGGCAAGGGATTGCTTTCTTTACCAAATACTAAGGGTATATTTGCGGCTTATTCTACAGCAAATGGAGAGTTAGTTAGAGATGGAAAAAGTGCTTCTCATGGTATATTAACAAAATATTTGGTACAAAATCTTATAAAAGAAGGTGCTACTATCAAGGAGATTTTTACAAATACAAAAAGAGATGTTTATGCGCATACAGATAGTAAATTAAACCCTAGTATATATAATCAAATTCTAAAAAATTTCTTTTTTATAATACCAGCAAATAAACAAAATAAATAAACCTTAATTTTGCTATAATAGTAAATATATACAAAAGGAACTTATAATATGATAAAAATAATAAGTAAGACACTTATCGTAACAGCAATAGCGTTAATAACCAGTCCACTGTACGCTCAAGAAAACAAGATACATACGCAGGATGAATTGCATATGAAAACGAAGCATGAGCATACTCATTCTTGTGCTGCTAAAGTAGAACTGTCTAAAAAAGACATACAAAGAGCTGCACGAAAAAGACTTTGGATGCTAACGCAAGAAAAGAAAATTTCTACTTCTTGGTTAGAAATTCCCATTGTAAGTACAGATAAAAAACAATTTGCAGATAGAGTGGAATGGGTTGTTATCTATCGAGATTTAAATATTCAAGATAAGAAAAAACAGAACATTTATATCTTTGTAGATTTTTACGGTCATGTAATGGGTTCAAATTATACTGG
>JALUMP010000080.1:198-2375 GCA_027039745.1 Candidatus Parcubacteria bacterium | reverse complement strand
CTAAAGTTCGTTTTGAAATGTTGCCACAAAGTAGATTTTCCCCTCATTTTATGATGTCTACTGGCGCTGGAACTTTGCCAAAATACAGAGAGCAGTTTGCAGTTGGTGAAAAAGCAAGAGAACAGCATCAATACGGAGCAGCCATCTTAGAAATAATTAATGATAAAAAATTTGTTCCATATTCAGTGATTGCTAATGGGGAAGGTAATTTTTCACATAAGGGTTTTAGATATCGTGATGGAAAGGTAGAAAAAGTAAGAGCTGCTGCTATGGTTTTAGGAGATATTCATTTAGCAGTATCTGATAAAGATGCCATAAAAGAGACTTTTCAACAAGCTAAGTTGTATAATCCAAAAAACTTTTTTTTACATGATGTTTTTGATGGGTTGAGTATTAATCATCATGATAAAAAAGAAATCAACAGGCGTTCTCACCTATTTCATGATGGCAAATTAGATGTAAAAAAAGAAGTTGAGGACGCATACAAATTTTTGACTAAGTTTTCAAAAAAGTTTCCAAAATCAAATATTTTTGTAGTTTCAGATAATCACTCTCAAAATATTATTAAATATATTGAAGATAAAAGGTATGTAGAAGATGTATGAAACTATAAGTATGGAACAAGTTTGGCGTATATATTTGCAAATCATAGAGATTTACATCCATTATATGCTGCAATAAAAGCCTTAAGTTTAAACAAAGAAAAAACTTTACCAAAAAACATTAAATTTCTTTCCAAGGATGCTAAAAAAAGTGTTTGAGGGTATTTACTTTCTGATCATGGACATATAGGTATCAATGGAGCAAGGGGTAGTTGAGCTTCTTACGATAAAAACAACATCAAAGCTATCTTGGGGCATTCTCATACACCGAGAGTTGGGGCTAACACAATGTCAGTGGGGCATTTATCTAAAATAGCGGAACAAGATTATGCAAAAGGTGGATTATCAACATGGTTGCAAGCAAATATGGTTGTAAATACAGATGGAACATCTTCAATGTTGGTTTTGAAAAATAATTTTGGTATTTAAAATAACTATGACAAAAAAAGAAAAAATAGATTTAAGAAAATTAACCCCAGGTAGTTTGGAAGCTAGAGAAAAAGGTTGTAAATGTCCAGTTTTGGATAACAAGGATATGCCAGATGATTTAAAAATAGTTAGCTCGTTGTGTAAAATCCATTGGAAAGAGTTTTTTCCAAAAGAAAAAAAGAAAGATTAATCTTTCTTTTTTATTTTACGACTTAAATAAATAAATGGGGTATCTATTATTGCTACTAAAACTTTAATAATATATGTTGCTCAAAATACTTCTCAAAAAATTTCTACAGGGATTACTCCAGGAAATGGAATAAAAGAAATGGTGGTAAGCCCAACTAGAGTAAAAATTAAAGTATCTACAAATTGTGAAATTATAGTTGATAAATTATTTCTTAATCATAAAAATTTTTGAGCTGTTATTTTTCTTATTTTGCTATATAAAACTACATCAATATTTTGTGCAACAAGATAAGCCAACATTGACCCAAAAAGAATTCTAGGGGAAATTGAAAACAATGTTTTTAATGATTCTTGAGCGAAGTCTTCTTGGTTTGGCACAAAAGCTAATAAAAACTGTAAAGCCACGACAAAGATAGCAGATGTAAAAAAGCCAATAAAAACAGCTCTAAAAGCTTCTTTTTTTCCATAATGTTCTGAAAGTATATCTGTGATTAAAAATAATGAACCATACAAAATATTTCCACCTGTTAGAGCTAGACCAAACAAAGAAAATTGTTTTAAAACAAAAATATTCATCAATATTGTAAAAATAGAAACTAATAAAAAAAGATATATTTTCCCATATCGAAAGGCTAATAGGACAAGAGAAAGACAAAAAATTGTAAATGTAAAAAATAATATTTCGTTCATATAGTGAGAGATTATAACAGAAATTTTTAAATAAAATAATTTAGGTATTGTTTTTTTTAGTTTTGGGTATATAATCAAAATTATTATAAAGAGTATAATAAAAAATATATGAATAATAGATGTTTAAAAAGAAGAGGACAAGGACAAGGACAAGGACAAGGACAAGGACAAGGACAAGGACAAGGACAAGGACAAGGACAAGGACAAGGACAAGGACAAGGACAAGGACAAGGACAAGGACAAGGACAAGGACAAGGACAAGGACAA
>JALUMP010000080.1:0-98 GCA_027039745.1 Candidatus Parcubacteria bacterium | reverse complement strand
GGGCGAGGGGGACAAAGAAATAGAGTAGGGCGTCCAAAAAAAGAAAGATGTATTAATTTTTCAACAGATATTAATTTTTTTAAGCCAAACGGTATCCC
>JALUMP010000079.1 GCA_027039745.1 Candidatus Parcubacteria bacterium | reverse complement strand
CATAAGAAAAAAGGTTTGCTGCGCAGCAGCAAACCTTTTTAATTATCATTAGAAATCAAAACATCTCTCGGCTTCGAACCATTAGCCGGCCCAATAATTCCTTGCTCTTCTAACTGGTCAATCAACGAAGCAGCACGAGAATATCCTATCCTGAATTTTCTCTGGAGATACGATGTTGAAGCTTTACCTGAAGTAATTACTTCTAATTTAGCATCATTAAACAACTCATCTAAATCACCCATATCCATATCTTTTTCTAAATCATCAAAATTCAAAGCAGTAGTATCTGTTTTTTTTATCTCATCATCATAAACTTCTTCAGCTCTTTTTGCCGATGGGTCTGAGAAATCAATCCCTGTATCACCCAATTCATTTTTATAAGCATTTTTAATAAACTTCACCACTTTTTTAACTTCATCTTCAGATATAAATGAAGATTGAACTCTCACTGGTTTAGACATTGACCCCGTTTTATAAAGCATATCACCTTTTCCAAGTAATTTTTCCGCACCCGCCATATCTAAAATTGTTTTTGAATCGATTGCTGATGAAACAGATAGAGCAACTCTGGTTGGAACATTAGCTTTAATTAAACCAGTTACAACATTTACCGATGGTCTCTGAGTTGAAAGAATTAAATGAATTCCAACTGCCCTGGCCTTTTGAGCAATGGATACAATCCCAGCTTCTAATTCTTTAGGATACTGCTGCATAATATCAGAAAGCTCATCAATGACAATTACAATATAAGGCATTGCTTCTGGCATCTTATCTTCGGATATACCTTTTTCTCTAGCCTTTCCTAAAATATTTTTATGATAAGAATCAATATCTCTCAAAGAATGTTTTTCCAAAAGTTCATATCTTCTTTCCATCTCATTAACAGCTCATCTTAATGCTAAAATTGCTTTTTTAGCATCTGTAATTACAGGAGTATATAAATGAGGTATTCCGTTGTATAGAGTCATCTCAACTTTTTTAGGATCAATTAGAACAAATTTTAATGAATCTGGCCCATGTTTATAAAGTAGGGAGTTAATTATGGCATGAACAGTAACAGATTTACCAGCACCGGTTTGTCCTGCAACCAACATATGTGGGGCTTTTGCTAAATCTATAACTTCTGGTTCGCCAGCAATATTTTTTCCCAGAGCAATGGGAAGATTAAAGCCTGAATTAATAAATTTATTTGAACTAAACAAAGAACCTGCACCGACCATAGTTGTATTCTTATTAGGTATTTCAATACCAACCAATGCCTCACCTGGTATTGGAGCTTGGATCACTATGGACTTAGCAGCTAAGGCTAAAGCTAAATTGTCATGGAGAGAAGCAATTTTTGAGAGTTTTACTCCTTGGGCTGGTTTCAAAGCATATCTTGTAACTGTGGGCCCAACCATTACAGAATCAATTTCTACAGATATACCGAAAGAGTGTAAAGTATTTTTTATAATATTTGCATTTTCCTTAATATCCCCAGCTGATGCCTTTCCTTTATCTTTTGATAAAAGAGATGTTGGTGGCAGAATTATATCCGATGAATTACCTCTAAATTTATTTACAATAGAGTCGGCAAAGTTTTTGTCTTCCGATGGCTTCTCTTCTTTCTTTTCTTTTATTTCTTTTGTAGGTTTTGCAATTTTAGGGGTAAAAGAAAAACTTTTTTCGGACTTTTTATGTTCAGTTTCATACTGAGCCTTGGCTTTTGCCATGGCTTCTTTTTGAATTTTATCTATTTTCTCCTCTTCATCTTCGGTTAAATTGTCTGAATATTCTTCAACTTTTCTCTTTATTACAGGGATACCATCAAAAATAATGACTGATGAAATTCCAATAAAGACAAGAAATAGAAGTCCTGCCATTCACTCACCAATATAATCTTTTATAGCTGATATATATGAACCTAAACTTCCACCATCTCCAGAAACCAAATCCACTAGACCTAAGGCCGAAATTGTAAAAATAACAGCCCCTATAGTTTTAACCCTAGTAAAATCTTTCTTTAAGTTTTTAAAGAAAATATATGAAATAATAATAAATATAAGAGGAAATATATAGTAACCAACACCAAAAAAGTCATTTAAATTTTGATAAATTTTATTTCCCACAGGACCCGCCTTTTCGAAAGCTGCTGCTAAAAATAAAATCGAGAAAAATAAAAATATTAAGGAATAAATTATATGCATCGTTGATTGTTCTAAATTTAACTTTTCATGCAATGCCTTTTTCTCCTTTTTATTTTTTATATTTTTCAAAATCTTTTTTGTTTTTTTAATTTTTGCCATAATTTTTTATTTTATTTTTTATAAAGGCATTATAGCATTTTTTTAATTTTTTGAGAATTTTTTTATATTGTGTTATAATTTTAAAGTTATGTTAAAAG
>JALUMP010000078.1 GCA_027039745.1 Candidatus Parcubacteria bacterium | reverse complement strand
ATAATATTCTTTTCTGATAAATCAAATTTTATAAAATCATAACCTCGATTCTTATATATATTCCTTAACCAGAATATTATATCTAAGGGGTCATCCCAATCATCATCATACCTAATCAAAAATTTTCTTTTATCTGAACTAATAAATTGTTCGATGTCATGTCTTATATCAAATCTATTTACTAAAAAATTTAAATAACTACTAACCATATTTCCCTCCTTTTTGTCATTTCTTATTATTTTCAATTCAATCACTAAATCTTCAAAGTACTTAGCTGATAATCCATGTAATTCAATAACCTTTTGATTACTTCTCAACTCATTCATAATCATACCAACTATTCTATTTTCAACAATAATTGGAGAACCTGATAACCCCTCATAAGAAGTTAAATTTCCTCCAAATTCTAATTCCATATCATAATTTTTTTCAAGAGGAACTATTTGTTGAACTTTATTATCACTACTATCCATGGGTTGACCATTCTTTTGCTTAATTGTTGGATATCCTCTTGAAAACCATCTTTTCTTTTCTAATAGAATATCATAAGCTATTTCAATATTTTGATAAAAATCAACCTTATTATCTAATTTTAATATAGCTACATCATTATCAATCGATTTCAAAATTACTTTTCTTAATATATTATCTTTAAATTTTATTTGAATATTTGTACTCTCATCAAAAATATGATATGCAGTCATAATAAATTCATCATTTAAAAGAAACCCTGTACCTTTATGTGTATCATTAATAATGATACGACAAACATTATTCTTCAAAGCATCTTCTATTGAACTATCAATCATAACTCTATCTCCTCTAAATATTTTACTTCAACATTATATCTATCTTTTAAATTTTTACTATCTTTTTTTAATTTTTTTAGAATCTCTATATCCTCATAATTAAAGACAATTTCTTTAATATAATCTGTTTTTTTTGTAATTATTTTAGAAATAGTTCGTATGTCAGGGTGTCCATGAGAATTTCCATTAGTAGAAATTAAAAATCGTTTAGAATCAATCAAAGAAAAAAGACGATTAGAACTATTTTTCAATCCACCATGATGAGAAACTTTAATCAATTCAAAGTCCAACTCATATCCATTATCATTCAATATTTTTCAATTTTCATAGATAATATCCTCATGTGCATCACCTAAAAATAATATTTTTTTTACCTTTTCTTTTTTTCTATATTCGATAATAAAAGCAATAGATGAACCATTTGTAATACTTCCATCTTTTTCTATTTTTTCTTCTTTTGCAAGTTTTTCATAATTATATTTTTTACTAGCACCAATATTTGATATAATAGCATCTAATATTGGGTCATTTTGCATATAAAATTCAAAAGCATCATCAAAAATATGGTTTTTACTAAGTTTTTTCCCTTTTAGCTCTTTCTCCCACTCCTTAGAGAGTACATTCAATTTTTTTTTATTTGGAGACAAAAGAATGATATTTATATTTTTACCAATTGTTTTAGGAATGTTTTTATCAACAATAATAGCATTTTCCTTAAAACTACTATTCCAATTATATTTATGCATTAAAAGATTTCCAGCAAAAGATGTACCCTCTTCTGCTGAAATTTTATTTACTCCATTAGGTTTATAATTTTCTCGATTTTGATATATAATATTTTTTACATATTCAATTGTCTCTTTATCATCTTTTTTTTCTATTTTATCAAAATGAAGATGTCTATAACTATTATGCCAAACTTCATTTACATTGATAATATCATGATTTTTTCCATTATCTTTAATAAATTCTAAAGCTCCACCAATATGGTCTCTGTGCATATGTGAAATAACCAATAAGTCAATTTGCCGTTTTTTTGATAACTTTATTAAGTCATCTTTTATACTATCTTCATAAGTTGAAGGCATCCCCATATCTATCATAATATTATGCTTTTTCTTTTTTCCAAAAGAAATTAAAAAAGCATCACCATTTTTTGCTTCAAAACTTTTAATTTTTATCATTTCAAACTCCCCTCTATAATTTTTTCAACCTCATCAAAATCCTCTCGATAAAACTTAAATAACCCTTTAACAACATCTCTCATAACACTATCTTCACTAAGCCCAATCTTATCCCCAATAACCCGAAACAACCCATGATGGTCACTCAAAGAAATCTCATTAGCGATAAACGCCACAAACTCATCGCTATTGTCCACATATCGTGCAAAATCTTCACTCTCTTTTAGTTTCTCTAACATATACTTCTCAGGGGCATTGTCTCCTGTGAACTTAGAAAACAAAACTTTGGACTCTTGTTGAAACCTCTCTTCATTGAACTTTTCACCCTTATAGGCTCTAAGCATGTGAGCTTTATACCAATCCCTTAACTCTTTTTCTTTTAAATCACCATCA
>JALUMP010000077.1 GCA_027039745.1 Candidatus Parcubacteria bacterium | reverse complement strand
TCTTCGGACTTAATCATTTGTTAGAAAGATATGTTAAGTAAAAAAATAAAACATAAAAATAGTTTAATTGTCTTTCTTCTTCGTTTAATGTTTGGTTTAGTTTTTTTTGATGAAAAAAATATTTTTCTAAAAAAGAAAGTTCAAAGGTATTTTTTGATACCCCATTATTTAGAACGATTGTATGAATTGCTTTTATTGTATCCGCTATCAATTAAATCATTTTTAGAAATTGTAAAAAAATTTGGTTATCCTACTTCAGTGATGTATAAAGAAAATTTTAATAAAGTTTTTATTTTGACTGATTCTCATAATTTATTTAATTCCTATCGTGAACAAGACTCTATGTATACTACACGTTTAATGTTAACTTATAATAGAATTGATTTTATTGCTCCTTATCTTAAACAGATTTTGAATAGTTCGACAAGGAATGTTTTAGATTATGGGTGCGGGGTTTCTGATATTGGGTTATTATTGTCAAAGTATGGTCTTAATGTATCGATAGTTGATTTAGATTTACCAAAATTAGATTTTACTACTAAAAGATTTGCGTGACGTAATATGAAGGTTACAAAATATCCAGTAACTAGTACAGAAAAATTAGCTGATATTGATAGCAAATTTGATTTAATCATAGCCACAGAGATCATAGAACATTTTAGGTCTCCCATAAGCATGATAAATTTTTTTTATAAACACCTTAATTCAAATGGATTTTTATTGATTTCCATTGGAAAAGAATTTGAAAAAGAGGAGGGTGGTGATCATTTAATAGAATCTCTTAATGAGGGTAATTCATCGATTTATTGGAAAAATTTTAATAGCAAGTTTAAATCTCTTGATGAAAGGTACCATTTTTTTCAAAAGAAAGAATAAGATTAAATTTAATTAATATATTATGGTAAAATATCATTTATATTACTTATATTTTAGTAAATTTTAATTAATTATGAAAAATTATAATCATAAAAAAATAGAAAAAAAATTACAAGAAAAATGGAAAAAAGCCAATCTTTTCAAAACAGATTTTGAAAATAGCGAAAAACAGAAATTTTATATTTTAGATATGTTCCCATATCCATCAGGAGATGGGCTTCATATGGGGCATACTGAGAATTATACGATTACAGATACTTATTTTAGGTTTTTGAGCATGAATGGTAAGAATGTTTTACATCCACAAGGTTTTGACGCCTTTGGGTTGCCTGCAGAAAATTATGCAATAAAAACTGGTATCCACCCAGCAAAAACTATTAATCAGACTACAAAAAGATTTAGAGAACAGATCGATAATATAGGAGCACTATATGATTTTCAAAATGGCAAGGTTGTTACTTCTAATCCAAATTATTATAAATGAACACAATATATTTTTGGAAAATTTTTTGAAAACGGTATTGCTTATAAAAAAACTGCTAAAGCAAATTGATGTGATTCTTGTCAGACTGTGATTGCCAACGAGCAGGTGGAAGGAGGAAAGTGTGAAAGATGTAGCACAGAAATTGAGCAAAAAGATATTCCATCTTGAATGTTTCGCATTACAGATTTTGCCGATGATTTGATTTGAAATGAATCAAACAAAAATATTGACTGACCAGAATATACAAAGAAAAATCAAAATACTTGAATTGGAAAATCTGAAGGAGCCAAAATCAAATTTCAAGTGAAATTTCAAAAAAAATATCTTGACCAAGATTTAGAAGTTTTCACTACTCGTCCAGATACTTTATTTGGTGCAACTTATATGGTTATGGCTCCGGAACATCCTTTGGTTGCTGAATGATTAAAAATGGATTATATAGAAAATGCAGATGAAATTAAAGCCTATATTGACCAAACTAAAAAGAGAACAGAAAGGGAAAGATTAGAAGGAAAAGAAAAAACAGGAGTAATTTTAAAGGGGGTAACCGCTACAAATCCAGCAACTGAAAAAAGTGGAATGAACCAAAATGTAGATCTACCAATATTTATTTCTGATTATGTTTTGGCAGGATATGGCACAGGGGCTATTATGGCGGTGCCAGCTCACGATGAAAGAGATTACGAATTTGCTCAAAAATATGGTATTTCTATTAAGTGCGTGATAGATTTAGATATAAAACTAGGACTTTCTGCATCTGGTAAATCAACTGGTAGTAAAGCAGAAGATAAAAAAAAGATTGATGTAGTTATTGGTAATGAAAGAGAAAGACGTCAGTTGATTAAAGAAAAAATATTGATTGAAAAATATGAAAATACAAAATGGGAACATTGGTTTGCTGGAAATGGCGTTTTAGTAAATTCTGAAGAATTTAATGGCATGAGTTCAGAAGAAGCCAAAGAAAAAATTACCGAATTTGTAGGAGGGGAACTTACTTCAACTTATCGCTTAAGAGATTGGTCAATTTCTCGTCAAAGATATTGAGGAACGCCATTTCCAATTGTTTATGACCCA
>JALUMP010000076.1 GCA_027039745.1 Candidatus Parcubacteria bacterium | reverse complement strand
AAAAAAAATTTATTATTATACTTTTATAAAATGATTAGCTAAAACATTTTACATAATCACCTAACTATATTATAATAAATTTATAATAAATAAAAAAATGTCTTTAAAAAAAATTACACTTAGTCATAAAACAATTAAAAAAAATTTAGTTGTAATAGAAACACCTTTCAGAAGTAAAAAAATAAATGAAAAAGAAAGACTAGCTGAAGAAAAGAAAAACATATGATATACAAGACTTTGTGTCCATGATTCTATTATAAAAGGTGAACAACCATATGCATCGCATCTACTATATACCCAACCTGGAATTTTAAATGATCAAATTGAAGAAGAAAGGGATCTTGGAATAGCAGCTGGGATACTCTGAGGTTCTTTAGCTAACAAAATAGCAGTATATACAGACTTAGGCATATCAGAAGGGATGAAATTTGGAATTAAAGCTGCAAAAAAAAGAGGTGCGGCAATTGATTATAGAAAATTAAGCAATTGAACAAAACTGTCAAAACAGCCATACAAAAACTTTTAAAATTTAACTACTATTTTAATACTTTAATTTTGATTCTAAAATTACAAATTATTTAAGAGTTTAAAATTAAGAAACTAGAAAAATTTTGTGCTAAGCGAGGAGAGAAATTGAGATGTATAAATATACTTTAAACTTTCTTGATAAAACTCAGCACAAAATTTTTTGGTTTCTATTTCAAATCCCAATTTTTTATATAAGAAGGATCCACCTTATGTATTTTTATATACTCTTTTTCCTCTTTCAAAAAATTATCCATTTCATCTAAGACTAACTCAATATCTCTGTTACCTATCAAGCCTTGTTTGTGGGCCATTTTTGACAAATCTTTTACAACATGAAACCTCGATAAACCATTTCTTGCTTTCATGTCAAAAGGAGAAGTTGTAGATCCCTCCTCTTCATAACCATTTATAATAATTCTTTCAGAAAGATTATAATCAAATAATAAATGTTTTATAGAAGATTTATAACCATGATAATTAAAAACTATTCCCTTATCAAAAGTTAAATAAAATTCTAATATCTCACTATTTGGAATTTTATTATTTTTTTCAGATAAAATATCTAATTTGAAAAAATTAACAAACCTAACTCTAATATCAGGAAATCTTTCTTTAAAAAGCTTTACCCCAGCAATTGCCTCTTCTGTTACATAGTCTCCAGCTGTTGCCATTATTAAATCTGGATGCTTATCAGAAATAAAATCAAAAATACTAATTTCATCTTCAGCTGCAATTTTTGCCTCTTTTGGTGAAAGTCATGTTCTTGTCATTTTTTTACCTGCAACAATTATATTTACCTTATTTCTACTATTTAGAGATTTTTCTGTTGCCAAAAGCATTAAATTCTTATCAGCTGGAAAATAAATATCTAAAATATCAAGATCTCTATCTAAGTTAGTAGCAATCAAAGATGGATTTTGATGTGAAAAACCATTATGGTCTTGCCTTTCTAACAATGATGATAATATAATATTTAAAGATGGCACATCTTCTCTAAACTCAACCTCTCGTGCTGCATGTAAAAATTTTACATACTGATCAACCATAGAAGCCACTATCTGCCCAAAAGCCTCATAAGTTGCAAAAATACCAAATCTTCCAGTAAGAGTATAGCCTCAAAGCATTCCAAAAAGCAGGTGCTCAGATAAAACTTCTATTACTTTACCGTCACTTCCTAAATCAATATCAAAAGCTTTTATCGGCAACTGCCAAGACCTTCTTGTTGATTTAAAAATCTCTTGTAGTCTGTTTGAGTAAGTTTCATCTGGAGAAAAAAGTCTAATATTTTTATTTTCTCTAAAAACTTCAGATAAATACTCTCCTGCCTTAAACATAGAATTATTAGACTTTATAGGTTTTTTTATTTTAAAATCTTGTTGAACCAGAAAATCTTTTAGCAATGGGAACTCCAGCTTTTGTTCTCCTCCGTGAACATATTTTCCCCTGCCTAAAGCTCTATTTCCTTTTGGTAATATTGATACAATATCTTTGTCTAAAATTAACTTTCCACTAGAAAAATCCACAAGTTCATCAATCATATAAGATTTTAATCAATCTTCTAGTTGTTGTCTGTGCTCTTTGTTACTTTTTGGGTCAGAAAATACAACTTGATGAGACAAACAATTGCCTTCTATTTTTTTCCCATCCACCATTTTAACCCCCCCCATACCTTTTGGAGTTTTTAAAATTATCATTGGCCATTCCGGTTTTAAAACTTTTTGCCCAGAACGCGCTTTTTCTTGTATTTTTTTTATCCTTAATACTGCTTTGTCAAAAATCTCTATACCTCTAATTTCAATATCTTTCTTTCTTTGATAATCAATAAAATATACTTTATAACCCAAAGCCTCAAAATATTTTTTAATCTCTGAATCGTGCATTCTTCCAAATATCGTTGGCCCAGAAATCTTATAACCATTTAAATGTAAAACTGGCAAAACA
>JALUMP010000075.1 GCA_027039745.1 Candidatus Parcubacteria bacterium | reverse complement strand
ATAATAGAGTTTGTATTTTTTTATGAAAAGTTTAAAACATAATGATCAGGTGAACGATAAAATATTTTTTGAAAAAATTTTAGTTTTATTTTTTGTTGGGTTATTTTTTTTGTCTTTATTGAGTTTGTCTAGAGTTTTTCTTACAGGGTGGTATAGTGAGTTGTATTTAAGTTGAAATTTACTTTTAGCTTTTATTCCTTTAGTTTTTTTATACATTACATTTTATACGGTTAAACATAGATTTTTTAAATTTTTTTTTATTTTTTTATCTTTTTTATTTTTACCAAATGCCCCATATGTTATAACAGATTCTTTTCATATTAGTGTTGGCTCACCTATAATATGGTTTGACACGTTACTCTTTTTTTCTTTCGCTTTTTTGGCCTTAGTGTATTATTTTTTTTATATTTTTATATTTTTGAAAGTATATAAGAAATTTTTTGATATAAAAAAAGAAATGTTTTTCGTTTTTCTTGTTTCTTTTTTAAGTTCTTTTGGTATTTTTTTAGGAAGAGAACTCCGATTTAATTCTTGGGATATTTTAAATAATCCATTGTCGTTGATTTTAAAATCATTAGATATCTTTTTACATCCTTTTAGTTATAATCATTTTTTAAACATTATGGTATTTTGGACTTTATTTTTGTTTGGTTTTTTTTATTTCATTAAGAGTTTAGTTATGTTGATTAAAAAATATTATGTTTAAACAAGAAAAAATTAAGAATCTAAAAATTTTTACAATGCTATTAACGATAGCAATTTTATTGGTGGTTTTTATATTTTTAGTTATCTATAAAAAAAATTATGTTTTTTCCGAACAATCTTTCGTCGCCCAAAATAATTTACATCAAAAAAATATAAATATTAAAATTGTAGACGAGGAAAAAAAAGATAAGGGTAAAGAAAAAGACCAAGAAGAAGAAGAAATAAAAAAAATAAAAACAATTAAAAAAGATATTTTGAGAGTGAAAAAGCCGCAACATGTGAAAGCTTTGTATTACAATACAACAGCTATCAGGTCTGAGTACAAACAGGAGAGTTTATTTAAAATGATAAAAGATAAAAAAATAAATTCTGTTATTTTTGATATAAAAGAGGTTGATGGAAAAATTGCTTTTAAAATGGATAAAGAAGAGTTTTCAGACATTGTAGGAGAAACTAATTTTCAATTTAAAAATATAACAAGTTTAATTAAAAAATTGCATGAGCATAATATATATGTTATTGCAAGAATTGTAGTTTTTAAAGATAATTTTTTAGTTGAAAAATATCCAGAACTTTTAGTTAAAAAAAGAGACAAAAAGACAGTTTGAAAAGACCATACTGGGCATAAATATATTGATCCTTTTTCTGAAAAAGTTTGAGATTATCATATAGATATAGCTTCTGCTGCATACAAAAGAGGCTTTGATGAAATAAATTTTGATTATATTCGTTTTCCTTCAGATGGTAATATGAATGATATCTATTTTCCTTTTTCTGATGAGATTTTAAAAAATAACAAAAAGTGAGGTAAAAGTATTATTATGGATTCTGCTTGTTATTATATAACAGAAGGATTGAGAAAAAGATACCCCAATATTGTTTTGTCTGCAGATGTGTTTGGAATGACGACAGAAAATTATAATGATCTTGGTATAGGGCAAGTTTTGGAGTCTTTTTTGTTACATTTTGATTATGTTTCTCCTATGGCTTATCCTTCTCATTATCCAACATGATATTTATCATTAGAAAATCCTGATGATTTTCCGTTTGTTGTTTTAAATAATGCATTAGCAAAAGCTAGAAAAAAAATTGTTAATTTAAATAAAAAAATTATTTTAAAAGATAAAAATAAAACAATAGAACTAAAACCAGGTTTTATGGCGCAAGTAGATATAGACCAAGTAGAGAAAATTGATGATTCAAAAATTAGAGTTTGACTGCAAGGTTTTTCTTGTTCTTGGTGTAAACATTTTAGAAGATATGGTAGGGAAGAAATACAAGAGCAAATTAGGGCTGTAAAAAATAATAATTTAAATTCTTGAATGGTTTGAAACCCAAGTGGCAGATATTCAGAATGGTGATTTAATTCTAATTAATTTTAAACTCTTGACATTATTGTTAAATGTTATATATTTAAATATATTAGAAAATAATTATTTAAATATGGCAAATAGTGATGTTGGAGAAAAAATTACCAAAGTAGTAAAATATTCTGCAGATAAAGCTGCAAGCTCTGCCGAATGAATAAAAAGTAATCCAAAAAAAGCATTGGCAGTAGCCGGTATAGCATTTGGATTAGTTATGTTAAATGGTTGTTCTGGTGGTAAAAAAGAAGTAACTCTTCCAGACGGCTCTATTGTAAAAATAAGTAGTAAAAAATTGGAAAGTGGCAAGACTTTGCAAGTTATAGAAAATAAAGATGGGGGTGTCGTAAAAATTCCAGGAGAGAGCGTTGGTTCTTGTGATGGGTTAAAAGAACAAGTGTGCATTAAAGAATACAATGAAAAATGTCCAGATAAAACTTTGGATACTCCTATTGATGAAAATGGAAGAAGTGGTGAATCTTTTTGTGAAATAGATATAATGGATACAAAATATTATGGATCATTGTTAAAAATAGTAAAACCTGAAAACACTTATTTAAGAAATGAAAATGGAGTTGAAATAAGTAAGAATTATAAAAAAATAGAAAAGATAAATGGTTTTTTAATTGCAGAAAACAAAGAAGGGAAAAAGATAATACTGAATCATAAAGAGTATAGTTCAGCTATTGGAGAAATCCCTGATGAATTATCGGAAAGTTGAAAAGAATACGATAGTATAAAACCATTAGGAGATATGATTATTGGTTACCGTATTGATTTACAGGGGAGAGAAAGGAAAGAACACAAAGTAGCAGATTTATTTGCACAGGAACTTATAAAATGGTCTAGTGGTTATCAGTATTATGCTATGACGCGGATTGCTTTTGGGCCAGCTACACGAAATCATGTACCAGCAAATATTAAAGATTATAAATTTTTAGATTTTAATAATCGTAAATATTTGGTAGCAATTGACCCCAAAGACCAGTTTCGTATGATTCCATTTAAAGGAAAAAATAAAGATGAATATAGAAAAGTTATTGTGTTTGAAAAACCATTTAAAAAATTAACAAAATACGGTCGGTATGTTGTTAAAGAAACAGAGGATGGACACAAAAAACCTATAGATGACAATGGAGAAGATTTGTTTTTTGATAGCGATGGTGAAAGTCAAGACATTGAAAAAATTACAAATAATTTGGGAGAAGAAGCATATATTTTAACGATGTATTATTTTAATCATGAAGAAAAATTTTTAATCACGCCGGACAATAAACAAATAAGGCTTCAGAGTGTTACTTCAAATAAAGAAATAATTGGAGAAGGTTACATTGGTGAAAAAGACAGAATTCTTAATGCAAATGGAGAAACACTTGAATACGTTGATGGGACAGAGCATTCGTTAAAAAATCCATTTTCAAACTAACTAAAATATTTATATTAGTTATTCTATTTCTTCGCAATTTTTAGCAAGTCGTCGACCAGCTTTTTCGGCGGCTTCTTTGTTTTTAAATTTAACAATATTTGTTTTTTTGATATGTGATGCCCCCATACATCATGGATAATGGTAAACTGAACCTTTTTTTGAACCAATTACTTCGATATTTTGTGTTTTGGTTTCTTTTGTTTTTATGATTACTTCTTCTTGTTTTTGGTTATTGGTTTTATAAATGACAGATAATTTTCCTAAAAAGAAAGATAGGTTCATACTTAAAATCAATATTAATATAAAAAAGCCAGTATCTGAGATTATAAATTTTCAAAATATTTTTAATTTAGAATAAATTTTCCTCTTGATTTTATATCATTTTTCTTTTATAATAGCTGTCATATTGTGGAAGATTAATATAATTTATTCTAACATATAATTAATATAAAAAATTATGGCACATAGAAAAGCTGGAGGGTCAGCAAAAAACTTAAGCGATTCAAACGCAAAATATTTAGGAGTAAAATTAGCCGATGGACAAAAAGCATCACAAGGTGCTATCATTGTGCGACAAAGAGGAACAAAAATTCTTCCTGGTGAAAATGTTGGTGTAGGAAAAGACCACACACTTTTTGCATTGAAAGAAGGGTTTGTTAAATTTACAACAAAAAGAAAAAAAACTTTTACTGGAAAAGATCAAATAAGAAAATTTGTTTCAGTTGTTTAATATTTGATAATATTACTTGTTTAAATCAATAAAAGAACTCAATAAATATTTATTGAGTTCTTTATTTTTATTGTTTTTTTAATAAATCTAATTTTTCTAATTTTTTTACTTCATTTTCTTTTGTTGTATTGTCGTTAAGCTTATCTAAAATTCCAGCCTTTTTATTTTTTTCCATCATCGAGTCTAGTCTGGTAACCAGTTTTTTCTTTTGTTCTTTGGTTAATTCTTTTTGGGGTTTATTTTTATCTAAAATGTTTAATTTTTCGTCTTTGGTGTAGATGTGTCTTTTTGGAATTAGATTGTCATTATCTTTAGTTTCAGTGTTATGACTGAAAAATTTTATACCAAAAAAGATTAACAATATGATTATTAATATTGATATGGAAATTATTAATATGTTTTTTGTTTTTTGATTCATATTTATTATTCTAACATCTTTTGTTAGAATAATAAATATGAAAATATTAGGAATTGACCCAGGGTATGAAAGGCTTGGAATAGCTATTTTAGAAAGGAATGATGGAGAAAAAGAAAAACTTATTTTTTCAGAGACATTTCAAACTGATAAAAAAATAATTTTTATAGAGAGACTTTTTTTAGTTGTAACTAGAATAGAAGAAATTATAAAAATATTTAAACCAGAAGTGTTGAGTATTGAAAAATTATTTTTCAATACTAACCAAAAAACTGCCACAAATGTTTCCGAAGTAAGAGGTGCGATTATTTTTACAGCTTTAAAAAATAAATTATTGGTTGCAGAATATACACCATTAGAAATTAAAACAGCTATTACAGGTTATGGTAGATCTGACAAAAAACAGGTAACATATATGACATCTCAATTAATAAAAGTTGATACGAAAATCAAGTATGATGATGAGTGAGATGCTATTGCTGTTGCTTTAACTTTTTTTGCTTATAACCAAAAAAATAAATAATGGATTTAAAAGTTTTTTTTTGTTAGAATAGCAGACATTATTAAAACAATATTGCAGTATATTTAGTCAATAAAATATTTTAGACAACAATGAGTAATTTAATTTTAGAAAAGATAAAAGCAGAAATTGAAAATTTTTCTGCTGAAGTTGGAAATGTAGAAAAAGTTGGGAGAGTTGTATCTGCATCAGATGGAGTTATTGAAGTTTCTGGACTAGAAGATGTGATGGTTTCAGAAATGATTTTAATTAAAGATAACAGAGAGGAATCATTAGAAGACGAAATATCAAAAAATACAAATTCAGAAAAAGTAGCTCTTGTATTGAATATTGAGTCTGATAGCATAAAGGCTGTTTTAATTGGTGATGATAGAGGAATAAAAGAAGGATTAGAGGTTGTGGGAACTGGAAAATTACTTTCTATTCCTGTTTCAGAAAACATTATTGGTCGGGTTGTTGATTCTTTGGGAACAGCCATTGATGGTAAAGGTTCTATTGGTGTAGATAAATTTATGCCAATCGAAAAAGAGGCCTATGGTATTATGGATAGGTCATCTGTTCGTCAACCTTTACAAACTGGAATAAAATCTATTGATTCTATGGTGCCTATCGGAAGAGGACAAAGAGAGCTAATTATTGGAGACAGGGGAACAGGAAAAACAACTGTAGCTATTGATACAATCATTAACCAAAAAAATGAATCAAAAGAAAATAGACCTATTTGTGTATATGTTTCTATAGGGCAGAAAGATTCTAAGACATCCAAGATTGTTGCTGATATGGAAGCAAAAGGGGCGATGGAATATACTGTTGTTGTTTCTGCTGGAGCTTCTTCATCTGCTACTATGCAATATTTAGCCCCATTTTCTGGTGTGGCAATTGCAGAATATTTTATGGAGCAAGGTAAAGATGTTTTAATTATTTATGATGATTTATCAAAACAGGCTGTTGCTTATAGACAGATATCATTGTTATTAAGAAGACCCCCTGGTAGAGAAGCTTACCCAGGTGATATTTTTTATCTTCATTCAAGACTTTTAGAAAGAGCTGTAAAGTTGAATGATAAGTTAGGTGGTGGTTCTATTACAGCATTACCGATTATTGAAACTCAAGAGGGCGATGTGTCTGCATATATTCCAACGAATGTTATTTCAATTACAGATGGGCAGATTTTCTTAGATTTAGATTTATTTAACAAAGGGATTCGTCCAGCAATTGATGTAGGATTATCAGTTTCTCGTGTTGGGTCTGCAGCTCAAACAAAAGCTATGAAAGCCGTTTCTGGAGCTATAAAATTGAAGCTTGCTCAGTTTAGAGAGCTTGAAGCTTTTATGCAGTTTTCATCAGATTTAGATCAAAAAACAAAAGATAAAATGGAGGCATCCGCAAAGGTTGTCGAGATATTAAAACAAATCAATAACGCACCAATTCCATTTGAAAAACAAGCGATATCGTTATTTTTTGTAACTTCAGAAGATATGATAAAAGATATTGCAGTTGATAATATTGTGAAAGCCGAAAAAGCTCTTATAGACAGTATAGAAGTAAAAGAGCCAAGTATCTTAAATACAATAAGAGAAACAAAAAAACTTGATGAAGATGTTAAAGAAAAACTAAAAATATTTATTAAGAATTTTGTTGAAGATTTTGTGAATGAAGATTAAAAATACAAAAAAATATGGATCAAGATAATAAAAAAATAAATTTAAAATCATCTATTTCTAGTAAAGGAAAGACGGTGACGAAAATAGTCCATTTTTCAAAAGGAAGAACAAAAACTTTTAATGGGGTTATTACTGATTCTGTTATGCAGTCTGAGTTTACTAGATTTGAAACTATAGACGGTAGGCTCGTGTATGTAAATCCAAAAAATGTTGATTTTTTTGAAGTTTTTGAGGAAAGAAATAATGATTAAATAATATGGCATCATTAAAAAATTTAAAAACAAAAATAACAGGAATTAAAAAAACTTCAAAGGTTACAAAAGCTATGGAGTCTATTTCTGCAATCAAGATGAGGTATGCCCAAAAAGAGGCTTTAGATGGTAGGGATTATACTTTTTTTGTTTTTGGATTATTAAAAAGACTTTCTAAAGTCGCACCAACTACTTGTAAACATGGGATTTTTGCACCTTCTGTAAAGAGTGGAAAAAATACTGTTATTTTTTTAACATCTCCAGATAGAGGCCTTACTGGAGGAATGAATAATTTTTTATTTAAAAAGGTTGAACAAGTAATAAAGAGAAATAATTTAACAAAGGATAATTTATCTTTTGTCTGTGTTGGGAAAAGAGGTTATGAATATGTTTCAAAAAAAGGATATAAAGTAGAAAAGTATTTTGAAGATGTTTATGAAAAAACTCCTCAAAAAGAAATGGAGGTGGTATCAAATTTATTGCTTGATTTATATAAAAATAAAGAAAAAAATATTTCTAATGTAATATCTGTCTATACAAATTTTAAAAATACAAGTGAACAGAAAGCTACATCTCATATTATTCTTCCTGTTATTTTTGACGAAATAAAGCTTTTTGTAAAAAGAATCTTGCCGACAAAAGGTAAGTATGCTCATCTTGAAAAGATAGATATTGATAATTCTGATATTTCTGATTATTTGTATGAGCCATCTATGGAAAAAGTTGTAATGTCATTAATACCTTTTGTTTTGAATGTGTCTGTTTTTTATTCACTTTTAGAGTCTTTTGCTTCAGAACATTCTGCACGTATGGTAGCTATGAAAAATTCTACAGATCGAGCAAACGAATTATCAGAGAAGTTTAGAAGAAAATATAATAAAGAAAGACAAGCACAAGTAACTTCTGAAATTTCAGAAATTATTTCTGGGGTAGAAGCGATGAAAAAATAGAAAATCAAAAATACATTTAGTAATTCAAAGGGAAAATGTATTTTTCTTTTTTTTTTTATGTTATAATTTTAGCATTATGTATTTTATAGAAAGAAAAAAAAGAGTTATTGTATTATTAATTATTTTAATGGTATTTGTATTATCAGTTTCTCATGTATTTGCTAATCCCGCTGGAAATGATATTTTGATTTCAGAAGTTGAATATGACCCATCACATGGTGGTGGAGACCAATCATACGAATGGTTTGAGCTCTTTAATCCTACTGCTCACAGTATTAACATTTCTGGATATGAATTTACCGATGGCGAAGGTACGCCAGTAGCCATACCAAACGGAGTTAATCTTGGAGCTGGAGAATATTATTTAGCTGTTTTTAATACTGCTAATTTTCAGACGGAACACGCTGGTGTCGTTCCAGATTTAGAATACGGGGGTCTGGCTAATGCTAATAATTTTAATTTAGGTAATGGAGGTGATGAGATGACTTTAAAAAATTCTATGGGAACAGATGTTGATTTTGTATCTTGAGAAAGTCATACTGCAGGATGAAATATTACAGCTGGAGCTGGTGAATCTATTGAAAGAAATACCAGTACCGATACGGACGCCGTGGCTGATTGGGATGGTCATCAAGCACCAACTCCAGGAGCGGGGAGTTTAACCCTTACAAATCATTCACCAGACATTACTTCAAATGGAGGAAATGCAAATGCGACAATTCATATGAATGAAAACACAACAGCTGTGACGGGGGTTTTCGCGGTTGATCCTGATGCTGGTGATGTGGTAAGCTATGCGATTTTAGATGGAGCTGACCAAGCAATGTTTTCAATGAATGCAGCTGGAGATCTTGTATTCTTAACTGCTCCAGATTTTGAAAATCCAACCGATGCAGATGCTGATGGAACCTACGAAGTGAGAGTTCGAGCTACCGATGGATTTTTACAAGATGTGCAAGCGATTTCTGTTGTTGTCGATGATGTAAACGAAGCACCAGTTATTACTTCAAACGGAGGTGGAAATTCTGCTTCTATAAATGTATCTGAAAATACAACAGCAGTTACTACAGTAACTGCTACTGATGAAGATCAACCAGCTCAAACTTTAACTTATTCACTTATTACGAATATGGCAACTCCAGATAGTAATTTATTCACTATTGATGTAAATACAGGGGAATTAAGTTTTATTACAGCTCCAGACTTTGAAAATCCAACTGACCAAGGTGGATTCATGGTAACAGGTGGAAATAATAGATATGAGATACTCGTTAATGTTAGTGATGGGACTAATAATACACCTCAATATATATCTGTAATTGTAACTGATGTCGCAGAATCAACATCAACCGGTCACTCAAGAGCCAGAAGATCCAAAGCAACCAAAAAACAATCTCCACAACAAAAACAAAAACAAGCTCTTCTAAAACAAATCGAAGAACTACAAAGACTAATAAAAGACATACAAGCTCAAAAAAAAGGAGATGACAGACTAGCAAAATGTCCTACATTTAACCAAAACTTAAGAAAAGGAAGTAGAGGAGAAGAAGTAAGAAAAGTTCAAACATTCTTAAAACAACAAGAACTATTTACTTTCCCTACAATT
>JALUMP010000074.1 GCA_027039745.1 Candidatus Parcubacteria bacterium | reverse complement strand
AAGTCTGGTAAAAAGAAGACTAAGTATTATGTTAAGATAGGTCGAGAGATTTACCAATTCAAAAACAGAGATCTCAATATCAAACACTTTACTTCTAAAACAGCTAATATAAGCCGTAAGAACGGAAAATATTACATCTCCCTTAGTGGATATCAAAATATCTCTAAAAAGGTCATAGACAGCTCTAAAAACATTGGTATTGATGTTAATTTTGAGATAATAGTCGGATCGGACGGTTTTAAAGTTCAGTTGAAAAACCTTCCAAAAGGAAAGATCATAATTGAAATTGAACCTGCTTATACCTCAAAAACTTGTAATAATTGCAAAGAGATCAACTCTAAACTAAAATTTGAAAGAGAATGGACCTGTCCATCTTGTAACACAAAGTTAGATAGAGATCTTAATGCAGCTAGAAATATTCAAGAATTAGGTATGATGCAGTTTCAGTCTGGAACAAGACTATAAATAGTTCAAAGCTCTAAATAATTCAGTTTTCGGTTAATTGCAACTAAAAACGAATAATTCACTCTTTGAAGCTCTGCCCTTTAAGGCGGAGATGTTCACTAAAAAATGCTATAATTCAAAAAAAAAGGATATTCTATGAATAAAAATTACATATTTCTTTCATTACTTACTTCAACTCTCTTTATCTCAGGATGCTCTACTTCTCCCAAAATTCAAAAACAGCATAAAATATTGGATAAAAATATTACTATTCTTAATCCAATTTTACATAATCCAGATATTGCAAAAATGAAAAAGGATGTTGATTATACTTCCATTCCTCGTGATTATATCCCTATATATTTTGATTTTAATCGCTTTAATTTAAAAGAAGATCAAAAAGCTTCATTACATTATGATGTAAATTTAGCATTATGTGATATGGCTAAGAAAGTTAATGTCATTGGCTACGCAGATTCTGTTGGAAATGAAGTTGTGAATTATAAGCTTGCTTTAAAAAGAGCTGATGCTGTTGCTCAATATTTAATAGAACAAGGTGTGAATCCTAAAAAGATTGTATTAAAAAGTGCTGGAAATAAATTTTCAAAATGTACTCTTTCAAATAAAAAGTGTAATATGAGAAATAGAAAAGTTGAAATAGCAGAAGAAACAAAATAGTCATAAGCAAATTGAAAAACTTTCTTTGTTGAATTTTTGGTGAACTTCTCCTTCCTAAAAGGCGATGTCTTCTGCTAGATTATAATAAAGATCATCCTAAAAAGGATAATAAAATTAGAAAAGCTAAGATTAGAATTGTCCATCTAAAGCTTTTTCAATTTGTTTGTTGTGATTACTAATAGTGTTAACACTGTTCATAACCGCACCTGATAAAGAATAAGCCACAATACAAATAATTGCAGTAAAAAATAAAGTTCTCATTTGAAACCCCTAATAATATTAAAATACTATATTATATACTTTTCATTATCTTATAAAATTACATAATAAGACTTGCTAAAATAATAAAATTATGGTATAATATAATTAAAATATAGGAAGAAATTATGAATATTTATTCAAACAGAAGAAGTTTATTAACCAGTGGAATTTTAGGTCGAGATTTACTTATGGATGAAATTGAGAAAAAAGTTTTACAAGAAAGACCTCTTTTTGTAACAGATAAGACAATTCGCTCAGAATTAATGAGACAATCTTGTGAATTTATTCAATATGACAAGCTTAACATGGAAGAGAGTGATAAAAACTTTTTATCTAATTACCAAGTTTTAATCGAATTCTTTCAAGAAATTTGTGTAGAAAATGTTTCTCTTGACAAACTTGCTGAATTTGATCAATACAAAAATTATTTACAACATGTTGAAATCCTTAATCTTATTTTTGTGAATTATTTAACAATAATGGCTTCTAACGACATGGATGACATTATTACAGTTGCAGATAGATGGTGGAACAATGATAAAAAAATTCCTTTTGTTAATATTAGCTGGATCAAATCAATCAATAAATTTGAATTCTATTACGATGGAATTCTTTCGAGACTAGATAAGTCCATCATTGAAGCTATTTCTTTAATAAAAAAAGAAGATAATTGTATTCTTTATACACATTTAGATTCTTGGTTTGAGAAATCAATTTCAAGATTGGAAGAATTTGGTGACCTTGAAGAAGACACTATTTACAAATTTGATTTTTACACAAAAACTGCAACTAAATTAGTGGATTTTAAACCTACATATAATTTAGAAGTTGATGCTGTTGCTATGAAGTCTATGTATGGCTTATATGTTGATAAAAAAATAGAAGCTATGAATTTGGCAGGTATCGAGAATAAAGATATCGCTGTTGTTTGTGCATCAAATTCTATTTTTGACGATTTATCAATTTTTCCTTCATCAAAATTATTCTTCAATAAAGAAAAACCTTTGTCTGAAATGAATGCTTTTAAAACTTTGAATGTTATAATGAAAATGATTGAAAATGATATGTCTGATGATTTTAAAAAAGGTAAAAAAAATACACCAGAACTAATTGTAATCGACCGATATATTGATTTTGGATATATTGAAAAAAGCGACATTGCTAAAATTATAGATAATTACAATCAAAGTGACTCTTATTCTCTTCTGTATGCAATAATTTTTAAATTGCATGCTTTATCTGTTGAAGATGATGAAAAAAATTTGTTGGTTGATTTACAAGAAAAAATAATTTTTTATAAAAATATTTTTAGTGATAAAAAATTAAAACATTTATTGCAAATGGCTATGAGAATGGCTTCTGATCTTTATGTAGAAAAATATAATAAAAATGAATTAGTTGAAGTTGTTGATTTTATTAATAGCCGTGGTCTTAGTAAAAAACATTTAATTATTCTTGGTTTTGACAAAAGTAATGTTCCTATGGAAATAAAAAAAGATAGATTTTTAGATAGTGCAATTAGAAGTGAAACAGGTATGCCAAATTATAAGGATAGAATCGCTATGCAGTATCATTATTGGCAAACATTAATTGGTAAAGCAGAAGAAGCTTTTGTTTGTTATTATGCTGAAGATGGCTCTGAACTAGCTGATTTGTCTAGTATTCTTGGCATTCAACTACAAACAGAAGTTGATTCTGAAAGTTTATATACCCGTGTTTTTAATAAGAGAGTAGATCTCACTTTTGATGGTCTTGATGATGATGTTCAATATAAAGTATTTAAGGGTAGACTACTTTCTCCATCAAAATTAAAAACATATTTAGGTTGTAAACGAAAATATTTTCTTAAATATATTAGAAAAATTAAAGAACCAATTGTTGATGATTTTAAAAATGAAAAAAGAGAAATTGGGATTATTATCCATAAAATTGTAGAAAAAGTTCTAAATGGTGTTGATAATAAAGACCTTCTTTCCATTCAAAAAGAAGCTAATGCTATGCTTAAAGAATATCTACCTAATACTATTAGTTATGAATACAATTATCAGTATTGGAGTAAAAAACTTGACGATTTCTTAGCGATGGAATATGATTCAAAAATAAAAGGTGTTGAAATTATAGCAGCTGAACGATCTTTTAGAATGGAATATAAAGGTATAATTTTAGAGGGAACTATAGATAGAATTGATATGGGAATCAATAATGAAATTATAACCTCTGACTACAAAACAGGAAAAACACCTGCTTTAAAAGTAACCGGAAAAGGTGAAACCGATTTTCAAGTAGAATTTTACAAATTATTAGTTGAAAATAATTTTGAACATATAGCAGATTCTTCTTTTATATATAGAAACATTAAAGAATGTAAAATTGAAAAAGTTGTCACTTCTCCAGGTAGGCAAGAGTATTTTCTAAAAGCATTAGATTCTTTTATTGAAGATGATGGAGTTTATTCAAAAACTCACAATACAAATGAATGTATGTTTTGTCCTTATAAAGATATTTGTAATAAATAGAAAGAGACCTTATAGGTCTATTTCATAAATTGGAGACATATCACTATTCTCAAATTTTACATACAACTCATTTTTAAGTTGTTCTTTCGCTTCTCTAACAATATTTTTATCATTACAGTTTTCATCAAGTTGCAACAATACAGAAGCACCTTCTTCATCTACATATGCATCTCCACATAATGATAGCTCTATTCCTCTAATAGATTGAACGATTTCGACTTCTACTATAAAATCTTCAGTAAACATAAATTTTCTCCTGTTACCATTTATATTTTTTTATTTTCAATAAGGAAAATAAAAGAATGGTTTCATTTTATTATAAAATAATATTTTTTTTGTGAAATAATTTTTTGTGAAGTATTTTTTTGTGAATAATTAATGAAAGAGTAACTGCAACAGTAGAAAAATTCTACCGTGCAAAAAGGCACTTTAAAGTGCTATTAGAGCTTTGCAGCAGCTAAGAGAGTGTTTGCATACCCTTTTAATTGCTTAGTCCATTTTTTAGGATCAGAACTGTCTGGTTCCCATCCAGAAGAAATCGCAGGAATGATAACTCCATTGATATCTTTTGTTTTTGCTCCTTTTGTTAAGCGAATTGCATCTTGTGCAACTGCATACCAAGAGGTTTTATCAGAATCATTCCAATTTTGTGTATCACGCAATTGCTGATTGCTAGCGAGTTTTGCAACCAATAACAATGCATGTTCAAGACCATCTTTACCAGCACTTGTTCGCTCAACAAAGATTTGAGGAATTCCTTCCCAATAATCTACTTTGTCAGTTTCTGGACGAGGAGCGACATTCCAATCAATTGTCACTTCATCACCTTCTTGCTCAACTGCTTTTAGTTCAATGACTACATTAGTCCAACTTTCAACGATTGCCTTTAATTCTTTTTTAGAATAATAGTAGGTCCAATAGTTTTCATCCATCAACTTACTAATATTTGCAACAACTGCAGGTCTAAGTTTTGCTGACTTCAAATCTTCTGAAAGTTCTGATTTTGCAATTTCAATTGCTTCTTCTTTTTTCGCTTGTTTCACCAATTTATCTTTTGCTGCCTTGATGTCACCTTTGTTTACTTTAACTTTTGCCATGATTTTCTCCTGTGTTTTTTGTTTTGTTTTAAGTAATTCTAAATGGTATTATAGAAAAACTTTACTCTTTATTATAAAAGATCATTTTTTTTTAAAAAAAGATTTTCCTTTCATAATGATAAATGTATTATACAGTAAAAAAATAAATAAGTCAATAATACATAGTAAAAATATATCTTGTTTTTTTATTCTTTTCTGTTATAATTACAAAAAAAGGAAAAAACAATGCTATTAAATGATACAATTGAAAGATATATAGAAATTAAAACAAGTCCATCTTTGCTTCTTCATGGTAAAAAAGGAACTTTTATAGACAATCATCCTTTACTCTCCGTAATCTTTGTTATGAGCACTTGCTTTTTTGTAGCAAATTATATTTCTCAATTTCTATTTAGTGAATCTTCTTACACATCTATCTCTTTCCTATTTATGTCAAGTTTTATTTTTGTCGCACTCTATATCTTTTCTAAAAATTTCATTATTGAAAAACCATATAAAGATGAACTTTTAAAAAAAATTCACAAAGAAATTCCTACTTTTTCTTCTTATAGTCCATATCACATACAAAAAATGATTTCTGATTTTAAAAATGAAGATACCCCTTACAATTTGTCTTTTTATATTCAAAATGAAATAAAGAAAAATAAAAAAAAATAATATACAACATATTAAAATATAATTTATTTTAAAAAAAGAGATTATAAAAAGAATTTTGTATTTTTTTAAATATTTTATATTGTTTTAAGGTTAATAACGTAATACTTTCAACATCTAAATAAGATAATTTCTTGTTTAACTATTAAAAACTAAAAACCAAAAGGAAAAGTTATGAAAGTAAATACATTTGATATTAACATTATCGGTACTGATATTCTAACGGATACTTGTGGTTATGAAAACACAATTTCTTATGAGATTGAGGATGAAAATTTAGTTTAGGGTAGCCTTCAAACACCCTAAATGATTTTCATTTGGGGGTATTCAAAAAACTTCATTTAAAAATCATTTAAATATATATGCGGAATAAAGCAGTCAGGTAGCTTACTGGGTTCATGACCCAGACATCGATGGTTCGAATCCATTCTTCCGCAACCAAAAAAATATGATGCATTCATCTAGTGGTTAGGATAATAGGTTTTCGACCTGTTTACAGGAGTTCGAATCTCCTATGCATTACCAAAATAAAAAATGATCTCTTAGTTCAGTTGGTTAGAATGTCTGGTTGTCAGCCAGAAGGTCACGAGTTCGAATCTCGTAGGGATCGCCAAAAAAATATAAATGTCAAATTAAATGGAGAGGTAATCACTACTAATGGCAGGTAAGCTGGCTGTAACCCAGTTTCTTTTATGGACTCCTGGTTCGAATCCAGGTCTCTCCACCATTTTTAATATTCATCGTTCTTTAGCTCAGTTGGTTAGAGCACTCGACCGATAATCGAGATGTCCGAAGTTCAAGTCTTTGAAGAACGACCATGAAATGTTAAATTAACTTTTATTAATATTTGCGGGTATAACTCAGTGGCTAGAGTTTCTGTCTTCCAAACAGGATGTCGAGGGTTCGAATCCCTTTGCCCGCTCCAAAATTTGCTGAATTAGCTCAGATGGTAGAGCACTTCACTTGTAATGAAGATGCCGTCAGTTCGATCCTGACATTCAGCTCCATCATTCTTTATTTCTTTTCAAAACACTTAATCAATTTCATAAGGATAGTCTTTTAATAAAGTTGCAGTTAATCTATTGTAATTTATATTTTTTCCTGGCATTTTTTTTCCATATAAATTCAAATAAGTATGTAAATCTCCATTTTTTAAAATATTTTTAACCTTTTCTTCATAACCTTTTTTTGGAATAAGGATATAGCCAGAAGTATGAATAAATCTTTCATTTTCTCTTATCTCTTTATATATAAAATTATTCTCTGGATACACTAATGGAACAACATATCCTTCTTTTGCTGTAAAATCATAGTTGAAACCTTGTCTGCGACCATATGCATACCAAGCATCATATTTTGATGTTTTTCCTTTATCTCTTTTGAGTAAAAGATGTTTTATCATTAATAAGTATTCATATGCCATTGGAAATTTTTCCATCATTTCATTTTCTGGAATTATTTTATTTATATCGGTATATGGGAAAATAATATATTTTTCTTCATTTTCAGTTTTTCCAAAATCTTTACTTATTTTTTTAAATTTAACACATAGTTCTTTTTCAATAAAATAAACTTGATTATCAAATTCTTTTTCATAATATTTACTATTATCATCTGATTTATTAACAATATAATGCTTATCTGACAAAGTAGCAATACCCGAATAAATATCTACTATATCTTTAAAATGAGTCTCTCTTTTATTATAATCATACTCTTCACATTCAAATGAAAGATTCCATTTATTCTCATTTAATTTAGTTCTGTTAATTTCACTCCAGTTTTCTTTGTATTCAGCATATTTAAATGTGTCACTAATATTTCTTTTGTCTAAAACCATAATAGCAGTATATGTACTAGCTGTTTCAAATTGTTTATCTTCCTTATAATCTCTTAAATAGGTTATGAAAGGAGCTAGCTGATTTCTTAATATTTTTGCAGAGTTATTATGTAAAAATGAATTTGGAGTTACAGTACAACTTTTTGCAGAAAATTTATTGATCATTTCTAAAAATGCATAATAAACATCTATGTTTCCATGGCTGCAAGAATCAAATGTCATTCGTAAAAACTCTAAATATGTTTTATCTATATTTTTAGTTCTTATATATGGAGGATTTGCAATAATATTATGATAAGAACATTGATTTAAAAGTGCATCTATGATTTGACAATTTGGTTTAATGTCATTTATTCCAAATTCTGTTTGAAATAAAGATTTCATTAGCTTTTCTAAAAAATTAATAGAATCTTCATTTATATCAGATATAGTTAAATTACATTCAACATAATTTTGAATTTCAACTGGAGTTAACTTTTTTTCATTCAACATAAATTCAATGACTGCTATAACAAAAACACCTGCCCCTGCACTAGGATCCCAAAGTGTTTCATCTGGATTAGGATTCAATAATTTTAGCATGTTTCTAGCCATATCTCTGCTTGTATATACAACTCCTTTTTTGTTCCCATGTTCCGTCATATATTTAGCTTTTTCATATTGATATATTGAATCATAATATTTATCAAAATCAATAGAACTACTTTTATTGTTTTTCTCTTTTACAACTGAAAAGGTTTTGTTTAATCTTTGTTCTAAGGTGTTTTTACTTGCCTCTCTAACAATGCTTACAATTGTCTTGTCATCAAGAGGTGATAACATTTCTAATATTGTTTTAACACCTGTTGTAATTTTTCCATTCATATAATTGTTATATGTTGGTATCGTCAAATCAAGTGCTTTTACTAAATCTTTTTGTTTTATTCTAAAATCATATTTTTTCTTTATTTCAAAATCAATTTTTCTATATATATTATGCATAATGAACCTTTTTGTTAATACAATTATACTATAAAAAAACTTAAAATTTTATATAAAAAATAATATTTTTTAGTATATCCATAACTGGAGTTCTTAATCTCGAGAGTTAAAGTAGTGAATTATTTTTCTAAAAAGTCAACTTTTTATTATTTAATGCTAACTTTATAATATGATCACCATTCTACTCTTTTTTTTTGAGTAAAATTTTAAATGGTTTTAGAGGAGAAAAAGTTGAAAGAACTATGCAGAGGAGAATTATTTATTCAGAGAATGAAAGATATAAGAGGCACTATGAAACATTATGGAGTTGAAGTTCATGGCTTCGTTTCAGAGGAAGATGAAAAAGGAGTTATTCGTTCTTTAGGTTTTTATACTGATAAAGACGGAAACCCCATTCCTAGCGATGACAAGAATTTTGATGTTTTCACAAAAGATCAATTTTTTGATAAAGATGGAAATGAAATCTCTGAACCGAGAATAGTATTACCTTGTAATGTTATTTATGGTCCAAATACTTAGTAATAATTAAGTGTTTTTGTGTAAAAATTAGATAACACAATAGAGAGCAACAAAAACAAAGCTAAGTAAATCGAAGGATATAAAAAATGAAAAGACGAATCAGTACAGATGCTTGTGGAGCATATGCTTTAAGAAGTATATCTGCAATTTCAGGTGGTAGAGTTGAATGTGGACATATTTCTCCAATATTTGAGAAAATGATCACAAAAAAATCAAAAAAGAATGATTATCGTGCTTTTGAATTTAATAAAAAAACAAAAAGACGATGGTAAAAACTGTAAAAAGGAATTAAAAAATTCCATTCTCCTATTTTCAGGAGAATTAAAAATATCTTTTTATTCAATCTTTCAAAACGAAGAGGTTTCAGTATTATTCGTATGGCCAGAGATAGTATCCTCGAAATATAAAACCTAATCAAACCTGATCATAAGACCAAAAGATTAAGTATTAAAAAGAATCAAGCGATTCCCATTCTCCTATTTCGAAGAGAACTAAGAAAGATATATATAAACTGTCTCACAAGTTTACTTTATTGTCAGGCGACAATAAATAACTTATGGAGCGATATTAGTTTTACTACTAATTTTTGTGTTTGTAATCGCAGTTAGCGATTGGCAGGAACTAAAGTTCCTAACCAGCTCTTTCCATAGAGACCAATTCGA
>JALUMP010000073.1 GCA_027039745.1 Candidatus Parcubacteria bacterium | reverse complement strand
GAAGAAAAAGTTTTGTCTATTTTTGATAAAGAATATATCAAAAAATTGTTTTTACAAAATGCACTTTCTGTTTCTGCCCTAAATAACTACAAGCAATCACCAATAAAATACTTTTTCAGAAATTTAATCCGTATTCCATCGGCTCAAACAAAGCCACTAATTTTTGGAAATATTATTCACGATACCTTAGATGTATTTTTTAAAGCAAAGGGAGAAAGAGTGATGCTGGATATTTTTGAAGAATCATTGCAAAAATTTACTATTCCTGAAAAATATTTTGAAGACATACACTCACAAGGGCAAGAGCTTTTGAACCAATATTGAAAAGCCAACAAGGGCAGCTTCAACTTCAATGTAATGACAGAAAAAAGAATGTCTGCAGGTTTTGATCTTAAAGGAGGTGAGACGTTAAGGCTGTATGGGATTATAGACAAAATGGAAATGTTGGATGGAGGCAAAATTCGCGTAGTAGATTATAAAACAGGTAAAACCTATGGAGAGAAGACAAAGCCGCAAAAAGAAGATTTGGATAGGCAAGTAGTTTTTTACAAGCTTTTGATAGATAAATATTATGCAGAAAATAGAGTTACAGAGGCTGTCTTGGATTTTGTGCAAAAAAGTAAAAAAACAGGTGAGTTTGAAAAGCAAAAAATGATGGTAGACAATAGTGATGTAGCTAAGCTAGAAGAAGAGATTCAAGAATTTGCAGAAGACATAATAAGCGGAGCGTTTTTAGACAGAGAATATGAAAAAACAAAAGAAAATGAAGATTTTTGAGATTTGTGAGAGTTGTTAAATAATAAATAATTTTTTAAATAAAATGTTATTATAAAAATATGAAAAATGTTAAATTTATTTTATTAGTTGTCTCTTTTTTTGTTGTAGGTTTTTTTGTATATAAAAATATCATTTTAAATAAACAAAAATCATTGAAAAAAGATGTTTCCAGTAATATTCCAGTATCTTTAAATACAAATATTTCAAACGAAGAAGAAGAGCCTTCTGAAGATATTGAAATTCAAGATAAAAAAGTGGACACAAAACCAGAAATTAAAAAAGAAAGCATAAATAATGTAGAAAAAAAATTGGTAAAAAAAATAATACCTAAAAAAGAATTAAAAAAAATAAAATATATTAAGTTGGTAAAACCAAAAAATAATAAAATATATTTTGGAGCTTTTCCAGATTTTGGTGGCACAGAAGACCATGTTAGTGCAAAAAAAGTCAAAGATTTTGAAAAATTAGTTGGGAGAAAAATAAAATGAGCTTATTTTTCTCAAAATTTTTACAATGGTTTGGATTTCCCTAAAAATGAAATATCAGAGATAAGAAAAGCAGGAGCAATTCCTTTTGTGAGATTTTTGCCACATCCAAAAGAGTATTATGAATATGCTTCAGACATGAAAAAAGTTGAAAACGAATTTTCTTTAGAGAAAATAATTGAAGGTGTATTTGATAAAGAGTTAAAAAAATGAGCCCAAAATGCAAAAGCAGATGGGAAAATGATTTTAGTTGATTTTGCTGTCGAGCCAAATGGTGATTGGTTTGTTTGAAGTGGAAAATATCATGGTGGTGGGGTTTCTGATAAATATGGTAATACAAAATATCCAGATGGCCCAGAAAAGTGAAGAGATGCATATAGGCATATTATAGATTTATTTAAAGAAGAAAAAGTGAATAATATTACTTGGTTTTTTCATGCTGATATAAATTCTGTTCCTGATGAATGATGAAATAAACCAAAGTATTATTATCCAGGAGACCAATATATAGACTGAATAGGGGTGAGTATTTATGGACCACAAAATGATAGAGAAGATTATTGAGACACTTTTAGTGAAATTTTAAAAGAACGTTCAAAATACATTTTAGAAATTTCAAAAACAAAACCTTTTGCTTTGTTGGAGTTTGGGGTAAGTGATAGCAATCCAAATGGTGATAAATCTTTATGATTAGAAGATGCCTTCAAAACTATTGTTGAAAAACAATATATTCCTTTTTCTGCAATTTCTTATTGGCATGAAAATTGAGAAGAAGAAGATGGAGAAAAAGCTTTGATAAGAGTAGACTCTTCTGAGAAATCTTTAAAGACATTTCAAAATATTATCAAAAATAAAATTTTTGATAATTAGAAATATTTTTGCCCAATTTTATATCCCAAGATAGCACCAAAAATTGCAAAAATAGTGCTAAAAAATAACCCAGACATAGAAAACATTCCTGCACCTCACAATTTTGGAACTAATCCTCCAAGATATGAGCCGATAAATAATCCGATATAAATAAATTTTTTCATAAGATAATTGTATCATCTATTTTTTCTTTTTTTTATGTTAATATTTAAGTATATGAATATTTTTAAATATATTATTGTTGGTTTGGTTTCTATTGTGGCTTTTATAGCATTGGCTGGGATTTTTAAGTTTGATTTTTTAGCTAATTTACCTGAGCATACTGTAGATGGTAATAAAATAAAAAGTGAAGATACAACAGCTGTGCAAGATAATGGTGATGAAAATAAATCTACTTACGAGTTTACTCATGTTGTTCAGCAATCTCCCAATAGGGTAAAATCTTTGATGTCTGTTAAAATTCCGGAATTAAAATTTACTGAAAATGATTTTGTTATTGAATATAGTCAATATGAAGTTGAAAAATCACCTCAAGTTCTAAACGCTACATATAAAAAACTTTTTGACTTACGAAGTGAATATAAAGATAAAAAATGAAATGGTTTATCATTTAGTTTTGTTTCTATAGATAGTAAAGGTCAAGCTATCGTCCGGTTAAAAGGGCAATGACATGGTTTTGGTGATATGAGTAGTTTATATTTTAAACGAGAAATAGAAGCTGCCGCTTTTCAATACCCAAGTGTTAAGAGTATTAAAGTTTTACAAGATGGAAAAATTTTTGATTGATGTGTAGATGATATGAGAGGGGGGCCTTGCAACGCTTCAGAAAATGCTTGAATAAAAGAAAAATAATTAATATATTTTTTTTGGGATAAAAAATATGAAGCAGGATTTTGGCGAAGCCAAAATCCTGCTTTTGACTTAGTTGATTAAAATGATAATATTTTAATATATGAAATTTGTTATATGAATGGCCGTTATTATTGTAGCTTTGTTTTTATTTTTTCCTGAGGTAAAAAGTTCTTTAACTTGTATGACTCACGCTGGGTCTTTTGATTATCAAAATGGAATTTGTAAAGGTATTTCAGAAGATTTTTGCAGCACACAGCTTAAAGGAGAGTTTCTTGGTTGTGAGGTTGAGTGTAAAGACGAATATAGCATAAGAACATGCGAAGAAGGATGTTTTGGTTCTTGTAAAACAGAGACATACGATCAACGATTTGAATAATTTTATTTAAATTAGGTTCTTTTTTTTGATTTTTGTGGTAATATACCAGTAGATTTAGCTAATAATTTTAAGATAAAGCAACTTTTTATCATTGTCTTTTTTAAAAAAGGTCAATTTTTGTGAGAAATGTGAAGTAATATATTACTTTTTAAAAAAAGTTAGATGAATCCAGTAGAGAAGAATTATATAAAATAATATAAATATTAAATGACAGACAAAAAAGATGTAGTTTTTGCAGATTTAGGACTTTCTCAAGAAAGCTTAAAAGCAGTAGAAGAAAAAGGTTTTAAAAAACCTAGCGAGATCCAAGCAGGTATAATACCACTATTATTAAAAGGTAAAAAAGATATCATAGGGCAATCACAAACAGGAACAGGTAAAACTGCAGCTTTTGGTTTACCACTTTTAGAGCTTTTAGATTCTAAAATTAAAAAAACACAGGCTATTATTTTAGTGCCAACTAGAGAATTAGCTATTCAAGCCGAAAAAGAAATTATTTCTTTTTCAAATGAAAAAAATTCTCCAACGACAATGGTGGTTTATGGTGGTAGTTCTATGAAAAAAGAAATAGAAGCTCTTGCAAATAATCCGAATATTGTAGTTGGAACTCCAGGAAGAATGCAACATCATATTAGAACAAAAAAATTAAAGTTAGATGATGTTAGATATTTTGTTTTAGATGAGGCAGATGAAATGTTGAATTTTGGTTTTAGGCAGGAGATAGAAGACATTTTATCAATGACTCCAAGTGATAGAAGAGTTTTATTGTTTTCTGCTACTATGCCAAAAAGTATTTTAAATATAGTTTCAAACTATATGAGAGATTATGATATGGTTAAAGTAAAAGCTACAGAGATGACTAACTCAAATATTTCTCAAAAATATTATTGTGTTAAAGATGCAGATAAGTTTGAAGCTTTGTGTAGAATTATAGAAAATGAGGGACATTTTTATTCTATTGTTTTTTGTAGAACAAAATCCCATACAGATTTGGTAGCAAAAAAACTTACAGATAGAGGTATAAATGCAGAAGCCATCCATGGGGATATAGATCAAGGGAAGAGAGAAAATATTCTAAAACGTTTTAGAGAAAGAGAAACAGAAATCTTAGTAGCAACAGATGTTGCAGCAAGAGGTATAGATATTGAAGATTTAGATTTTGTAGTTAACTATCATTTACCTGAAAGTTATGAACCCTATACTCATCGTATAGGACGAACCGCAAGAGCTGGAAAAACAGGAACAGCCATTAGTTTAATAAATGGTTCAGAGGCGGGAACTTTACATTTTTTTGAAAAAAAATTACAAGTAAAAATAAAAAAAGAAAATCTGCCTACTGGAGAAGATGTAATTGAAAAGAAAAAACAAAAGCTTTTAAGAAAAATAGAACATATTATTGATAACGAAAATACCAATTATTTAAATACTTTAGTTAAGCAGTTGTTGGAAGAATCAGAACCAGCTGTAGTTGTTGCGGCATTGATACAAAATTTTTGCAAAGGAAAATTAAAAGAAGATAGTTACGAAGTTATTTTTGAAGATCAAGAAAGAAGATCTGCACCAAAAAGAAGAGGTGGAAATAGGAGATGGGGAAGAGGGGGAAATAGAGGAGGAAATAGGAATAGAAAATTTTCTTCTTCAAAAAGACAGGGGGGGTATCAAAGGAGAAATTCTTTTAAAGGTAAAAAAAAGTAAAATGAAATATTTTGTGTATATTGTAAGGTGTAAGGATAATACTTTGTATACAGGCATAACTACAGATATAAGGAGACGTATAGAAGAGCACAACGGAGAGAAAAAAGGCGCTAAATATACAAAGATGAGGCAACCAGTAGAGCTTGTTTATATGGAAGAATATAAAAATCGTTCTGAAGCAAGTAAGAGAGAATCTGAAATAAAAAAATTACACAAAAATCAAAAAGAACAATTAATTAAATAAATACTTATAATATGAAATATATAGGAAATATAGAAAAAGAAACATTAGAAAATGAAAATTTTAGAAAGGTTCTAAATACTACAGATAAATCACAACTTGTGGTTATGGCGGTTCAAGTTGGAGATGATATTGGAATGGAAATACATCCAGAACATGATCAATTTATCAGAATAGAACAAGGGGAGGCTCTTGTGGTAATGGATGGCGAGGAAACAAAGGTAGAAGATGATTTTGCTATTGTAATTCCTGCGGGAGTTGAGCATAATATTATTAACACTTCAAAATCAGAAGTATTAAAACTTTATACTATTTATACTCCTCCAGAACACCCAGCCGGAACTATACATATAGACAAAGCAGAAGCAGATAAATACGAAGAAGAACATCACAGTTAAAATAGAATGATATGGGAAAAAAGCAGAAAAATCCTTTTAGGATTTTTCTGCTTTTTTCAGTATATATTTTACATGTTATACTAAAAATATGAAAAAGATATTATATTTAGACATGGATGGAGTTTTGGTTGATTTTCAATCTAGAGCCGACAAAGTTTCTGATAATGAAAAAAGAAAATATAAACGAGTTTGTTATATTCCACATATTTTTAGCACCATGAAACCAATAGAAGGGGCAATTGAAGCCTTTGATGAACTAAATGAATATTTTGATGTATATATTTTATCAGCGGCCCCATGGGGCAACGATACATCTTGTAGAGATAAAATTGGGTGAGTAAAAAAATATCTTGGAAAAAAAGCTTACAAAAGGTTGATTTTATCGCATCATAAAAATTTAAATAAAGGTGATTTTCTGGTTGATGATAGATTAAAAAATGGTGCTGCAGAATTTGAGGGAGAACATATACAGTTTGGGACAAAAAAGTTTCCTAATTGGAAAGTAGTTAAAAAATATCTTATTGAAAAAAAATAAGATTTTGAAGTTTTAAAAAATATATAGTAAATAAAATCTTGCGTCTTTTTTATATTTATTGTATTATATAAATATGGTATATAGAAAACAACGAAGAGAAATCACAAAAAAACAATTTTTTGCTCAATTGAAAAGGAGAGATGGAAATTTTCAAAATTTAGTTTTTAATTTTTCTTTAAGTTTAAACAAATACAAAAAAATAGATTTCGATATTAAATTTAATAATTCTATTTTTAACGAAGATGTTAGTTTTTCTAAAATAAATTTTTTAGGTCAGGTTGTGCTTAACCATACTGTCTTTAAAAAAGATTGTAATTTTTATAATGCTACTTTTGAAAAAAGATTTTTTGCAAGGAAAGTTGTGTTTGAATCAAGGGCAAATTTTGGTTTGGCTCATTTTAATTCTGATGTCGACTTTTCAAAAGCAATATTTTTTGAAAATGCTTATTTTAAAAAAGTCAGATTTCTAAAAAATGTTTTTTTTCATAAAACTTTTTTCTATAAAAAAATCGACTTTTCTTATTCGCATTTTCCAGAAGGTTTTTTTACTTCTTTTCTTTCTATCAACAAAGCTTTTTATCCTAAATCAAGCACAATTGAAGCCCCATCGTTTATTTTTAGAAATATTTTTTTTCCTAAAAAAGCTATTTTTAATGATGTTGATTTATCAAAAACAATTTTCAAACATTCATTTATTGAAAATATAACATTTAAAAATTGTTCTTTTCTATCTATTCAGAATAGAGCTGTGTTTTATCCAGAGGTGGCTAAAACTATCGAGATTCTGGTTGCTGATGATTTTAGAGAGTTGCATCAAAATTTAATCAATACAGTTTTATTACCATATAGTGAAAAATTTGTTGATGTAAATATTTCTGATAAATTAAAATTTATAAATGAAAATAATTTAGAAGAATCTGAAACATATTTTGTAGTTACACAATTTCAAGCAAAAAATTTTACAGATATGAAAAAGTTTTTGCAAGAAGTTGATAATAAAAGTAGTTTAGTTGATAATGGTTCAATTTTTTGTAAAAAGTGTATTTCTTCCAAGGACAAAGAGCATCCAGTAATAGCTTTTAGAATAAAAAGATATAATAGTGAAAAATCATGGGCTATTTTAGAGGATTCTTATAGACAATTAAAAAAATCTTTAGAGGATTCACATGATTGACAAGCAGCCTCTTCTTTTTATAGAAGTGAGATGAATGCAAAAATGAATTTACTTAAAATAAATAAGGAACAATGGTGATATAGACAAATGTTGTCTTTTTATAAAATAGTTTCTGGTTTCGGAGAGTGTGTTCCTAGAGTTTTGTATATGATGCTGATATCTATTGTAGTTGGGGTTATGGTTTTAAAGTTTTTCGCACCGATAGTTCCTCTTGATAAAATTCTTGCTCAAAATATTTCATACTTTTTGCCAGTTTTTGGAAATAATACAACTCCAATTTCAGCATTACATTTGAAAGCTTGGCAAAATATTTTTGTATATTTAGAAATTATTTGATTCTACATTCTTTGGCTTAATTTGGCAATTGCTATAAGAAGAAAATTAAGAAGATAAAAAAACACTTGGTGTTTTTTTATTTTTAATAACTGGTATTATAAGTATATATGAAAAATATTAATTGAAATGTTATCAATTTTGGATTGATATTGTTGTTGATAGGACTTAGCGGTTTTGGTCTTTATTTCTTAAGTGGAAAATTAAAAAACCAAGAATTAATAACTAAAGAAAAAACCACAAAATTACTAACAGAAAAAGGATATGGGGGTCAAGTTGAATATATAGAAGGAGAAGTAGAAAAACAAACTGGCAGTTTTGGTTGAAAAAGTATTAATAAAGGAGATTTTGTAGAAGATGGCGATGGTATTAGAACATTAAACGACTCAAGAGCTATCGTAACTTTTGAAGATGGTAGTATTTTAAGATTAGATGAAAATACAGAAACAAAAATTAACTCATCTTCAAAAGATAAAATTGAAGTGGCTTTGAGTAAAGGAACAGTATTTAATAGAGTTTCAAAATCAGATACTAGAAAATATTCTGTAAAATCTGGAGAATTTAAGATTGTCGCTTTGGGGACAGAGTTTTCGGTTGAAAAAGAAACAAATGCTTCTGCAAAAGTAATGGTATTGGAATCTGAAGTAGAAGTGCAAAACAATGACGGTAAAGTTTTACATAAAGTAGAATCTGGCAAAAAGGTTGAAATTAAAAAAGATAAAAAAATAGAGAAAAAAACTATTTTAGAAGTAGATAAAAAGAAAGATTTTCTTGCATGAAATATTAAAAAAAATAAAGAACGTAAGGATGAGGAAAAGAAAAAAGAAGGAGAAAAGAAAGGGGGTAATACTTTAAAAGATCTTCCTTATTATGGTTTAGATCCTGATCACAGAACAGGTTCTAATGATGACAATAAAAAAACCATAGAGAAAGACGAGGCAGGAAAGATAGAAAAAAAAGAAGTCGTAACTCCAAAAATTAGCTTTTGGGCTCAAAAAACCAACGATGGGGTTAAACTTACTTGGGCATTAAAAAATGTAGAATCACCAAAAGGATTTAAAATAGTTAAATCAACGGGTAAAAACCCTGTTTATCCTGGAGATGATTATAAATATATTTCAGATAGTTCGCAACGTTCATATCAATGGGATATAAAAGATGGTAAAGGATATTATTTCCGAGTATGCCAATATCTTGGTGGAAAATGTGGTTTATATAGTAGAAATGTTTATATAAAAACTTCTGCGTCTTCTGATGAAAACGATGATAATAATGGCGAAGTTACTTCTATTGTGCTTTCTGGACAAGCTGGTAGTGATTATGCTGATTTATCTTGAAAAGTCGACGGTGTAAGCTCAAAAGGATTTAAGCTTGTGAGGTCAACTTCAAAAAACCCAGTTTACCCTGGAGATGATTATAAATATTTTTCTGATAAAAATAAGAAAAATTATAAATGACAAGGTGGTTACGAAAAAGGACAAAAATATTATTTCAGAGTTTGTCAGTATTTAGGTGGCAGATGTGGAGTATATAGTAATAATGTTTCGTTTACTTTTTCTGGAGATAACAATGATGATAATGAGGGTGCTGATTTATCCTTAAGTGTTTCAAAAGATGGAGAACAAATAAAGCTAACCTGATCTGCTACTGGAGATACATCACATGGTTTTAAAGCCGTGTATTCAAAAGACAAAAACCCTGTTTATCCAGGAAATACATACAGATATTTATCTTCTCCTGAGACAAAAGTTACAGAATGACCAATTTCTGAATTTGAAGAAGGACAAACATATCATTTTAGAGTATGTGCATATCAAGGAGGAGGTGTGTGTGGAGATTATAGCAACGATGTAACATATCAGTTTTAATTTCTCTATTAAAAAATAATTAACAAGCTTTACCTCGAAGCTTGTTTTTTAATTGTTTTTTAATATAATTAAGTAACTTAATAATATTAAAA
>JALUMP010000072.1 GCA_027039745.1 Candidatus Parcubacteria bacterium | reverse complement strand
GTCTAGAGATGATAAAGTAAAGACAAAAAAACTTTTTGATTTATTTTTTCAAGATAAAAATTTAAACACTTTATTTTCTGAAAAGAAGATTTCTAAAGAGGGTAATTTAATCTCGTCTTTAGATATTAATGTAAGTAAGTTTGCTGAAAAAGTTTTAAAAAAAATTGATAAAAAATATAAATCAAAATATTCTGGAGTTATTATTATGAAACCTTCAACTGGTGAAATTATTACAATGTCTGACTCTAAAGAGTTTGATTTAAATGAGGGCAAAAAAGATTTTAGAAATGTATTTGTAGAATATAGATATGAATTTGGTTCGATTTTTAAACCATTTGTAGCAGCAATTGGTTTAGAAACTAAATCTATAGATACTAATTTTTCTTATAATGATACAGGTTGCGTAAAAATTTTAAAATATACTATATGTAATTTCGATAGAAGGGCTCGTGGTAAAAATACAGGTTTACAGGAAATTATCTCAAAATCATTAAATTTAGGAACAATTGCTATTGAAAAAAAAATCGGACATAAAACTTTTTTTGATTTTATTGCTCAGTCTGGTATTGAATCTGAGACAGGTATAGATTTGCCTGGTGAGATATCTTCAGATTTATCATCTCTGAATTATAAAAATGATGTTAATTATGCAACTGCCTCGTTTGGACAGGGTATATCTTTTACACCAATTGGTATGAGTAGAGCTTTTTCTATTTTAGGGAATGGCGGATTTTTGGTGCGACCACATTTAATAAAAAAAATTGAGTATGGAGATTTAATTCCAGATGAAGAAATAAAAATAGAGAAAAAACGTGTTTTTTCTGCAGATACTATTAATAAAATAACAAATATTTTAATAAAAAGAACCGATTTTAATGATAAAAAATCTTATATCAATAAATCTTATTCAGTGGCAGCAAAGTCTGGAACAGCACAAATATCTAATCCAAATGGTGGTTATTTAGATAATAAATATATTCATACTATCGTTGGTTTTTTTCCAGCTTTAGCCAAAATAGACGATAGATATTTGATTTTTCTTTGAACAGTTGAGCCACAAGGTGTTAAGTATTCCTCCGGTTCATTAAGAGAGAGTTTTTATGAGATGATTAATTTTTTGATAAGTTATTATAATATACAACCAGATCGACAAATATAGGTTATAGAAACTCTTGTTCTTTTTTTCCTTCAGGTATTATTTTTTTTATTATAAATTTATTATTTTCTCACTTGGCATCTGTTACGATATTTCTTTTTTTATTTTTATCAAAATAAAAAGGTTTTGGAAAAGCACAATATTTTAAAAAATTTTTTCTTTGATTAAGTGGAAGAGAGAGCTCCATATCTTTTTTTGTAAATTTAAAACAGAATGTCGCTTGATTATCATTTTGTTTTTTTGGTTGTATTTTTTTATTTTTAATATCTTTTAAAATATTCAAAAAAAGAGATGCACCTTCTTTTGCAAAATTATATTCTATGATTCTATTTTTTTCTCATTCTTGGATATTGATTTTTTTTTGTTTTAAAATTGGACCATGGTCCATTTTTTCATCTAATAACATTAAACTGATTCCAGTATGTTTTTGGTCATCTAAAATAGCTGACATTATAGGTGAAGGCCCTCTATATTTTGGTAACAAAGAAGGGTGTAAGTTAAGAGTTCCATATTTTGGAATCTTCAGTAATTTTTTTGGTAGAATTTTTCCATAGGCTAAGACAAAAAATAGATCGTAATTTTTAATTTGTTCTAAAAACTCATCTGTTATTTTTTCTGGAGTTATTATTTTTATATGATTTTTTATTGCTCAACTTTTGACCGATGTTGGAGAAAGTATTTTTTTACGGCCTTTTGGTTTGTCTGGATTGGTAATAATTAAATCAAATAAAAAACCAAGTTTTTTAGTTTGTTCTAAAAAATCTACAGAAATTTCTGGTGTTCCAAAAAAAACAGATTTCATAATATTTTATTATTTTTCTACTATCTCTATTGATTTGATAATATCACCATCCACGACTTCTAATTTTGAAGTAATGTTTAATCCAAATTGAGTTTCTTCAGAGACTTCTGCTACGTCTTTTTTACCAGATTGTAGTTGTTTTATATTTGCTTTACCAATAAATTCATTTCTTCTGTAAATGTGTAAGATATTATTCTTTTTAATTTTTCCAGAAATTACTTCTCCGCCAATGACACCACCTTTATTTGTTCAAGAAAAAACTTTTAGTATCTTTGCTTCTCCCACAATTTCTTCAAATTTTTCTTTTGGTGTTAAGTTTTTTAGTCTTTTTTCAAGATAATCAACAAGTTCGTAAATGATGTCAAAAATTTTAATTTCTATGTTTAAATTTTCGGCTAAAAATTTTGCTTTGTTTTCTACGTCAACATGAAATCCGATGATAGTTGAATTTTCGTTGCTTCCAATAGACCTTATGGCTGTTTCTCCAATATTTCCAATACTTGCATGGACTATTTTAAATTCAGTTCTAGCATTTTCTATTTTGTTTAGTTCATATCTAATGGCATCTAATGAGCCAATAGTATCTGCCTTTATAACCAGAGAAACAATATTTTTATTATTTTTTGAAATTTCTGGATTTTTCTTTTTTTCTTGATCATCTTGAAGTTCTCTCAATTCTTGAATATATCGTAAAGCTTCTTTTTTATTTTCAAAAACAGAAAAAGAGTCTCCAGCTTGTGGTGGAGTATCGAATCCAATTATTTTTACTGGTGTTGTAGCTGTAGCACTTTTTATTTGTGTACCTTTGAAGTTTTCCATGATTCTTACGGGAGATGAAGACAGACCAGAAACTATATATTGTCCAGATAAAATAGAGCCTTCTTTTAAAATTAATGTTGCTGATATTCCTTTTTGTGTATCGATTTCTGATTCTAGAACATAACCACTACCGTATGCATTTTTGTCTGTTTTAAATTCTTCCATATCACTCATTAACAATAAAGTATCTAAGAGTTGATTAATCCCTGTTCCTTTTAGTGCGGAAATTTCTATATAGGAGATATCTCCTCCCATACCTTCTAGATATACTTCGTGTTCAATTAAGGACATTTTTGTTTTTTCAATATCTGCATTTGGTTTATCTATTTTGTTAATAGCAACTAAAAATGGAATTTTTGATTTTTTGATAAATTCAAGTGCTCCTATCGTCTGTGCAGACACCCCATCGTCTGCAGCTACCACCAAGATAGCTAAGTCTGCGATATTCGCTCCACGAGAACGTGCTTTTGCAAACGCTTCATGACCTGGAGTGTCTATAAAAGTGATAGATTGGTCATTGTGTTGTGCTTCATATGCAGAGACATGTTGAGTAATCCCTCCAGATTCTGTGTCCACTGTATTTTCTTTCCTTATGTAGTCTAAAAGGGTTGATTTTCCATGGTCAATATGACCCATAACTACTACCACAGGAGCTCTTTTTATGATTTCTGGTTGTTTCTTTTTTTTTGTCATATCTTATTTTTAGTTAGTTTTCTTAATAAATTTTCCTTATAATAACATATTTAACTTTTTTTGGCTAAAAAGCTTTTTATTAATGAGATTAGTTTAAGTATTGTAAAATTAGTTTTGTTTTAAATAATTTGTTATAATAATTAGTATGAATTTAGTTAGTAGAGGGATTTTTTACAAATTTATATTGTTTTTTATTTTTGCTCTTTTGTCTCCACTTCATTTTATATTTGCACAAGGTTATTTCCAAGATGATGAGTTAAAATATACTATGTTACCTAATTATCCAGGGGCATATGAACATGTAAATATTGAATTAAAAAGTAATTACTTTGATCTTGATAGTTCTGAAGTTTCTTATTTTTTGGATGGTAAATTGGTTGATAAACAGATTGGATTACACAATATTACATTTAAGACAAAAGGTATTGGTCAAAAATCTGAAATAAAGTTAGTAATAAAAAAATATAATGGGGAAATTAAAACAAAGATAATAAAAGTTATTCCCGCAGAAGTTTTTCTTACTTATGAAATTATAAAACCTTATAGACCAATTGGTTATTTAGGGAAATCAATTGCTTTGTCCGATTCTGAATTAAGAATTTTTGCTTTTGCAGATATGGTAGATGAAAATCAAAAAAGAATTGATCCGGCTAATTTAATATATCAGTGATATGTTAATTTTGAGATTGATCCAGAAAATTCTGGTTATGGCAAAAGAACATATTATATTAGTAGATTAAATGCATATCCAAGAAAAACAGATATTACAGTAAAGGTATATACACCTGGAGGTAGGGTTATTGCAAAAAAAACTTTGCATTTTGAACCACATAGAACAGAAGTTGATTTTTATTTAATTAATTCTAATTTACCTTTCTCTTTTAAAAATATAAATAATCCAGATATTATTTCTCCAACATTAGATGCAAAAATAATGGCAGTGCCGTATTTTATGAATAATTTAGTTTATGAGTCAAATGTTACTTGAAAAATAAATGGAAAAGAAGCCGAATCAGTAATTGGAAAACCATTTACGATAATACTTTCTAATAGTTTAAGTGCGTTTGTAGAACAAGTGAATCTTTTTTTAAGAGTTAAGAGCCCAAGAAGAATTTTGCAATCTTCTGAAAATACTATTTCGGTAAAGTTTTTGAAAAATAATATAACAGGACAAAATAACGAAAATATTGATTTTTTCCCTCAAAAAAATAAAAATGAAAAAAAAGGTTTTGGGTTATTTTAGCATTATAACATAATCACTAAACATTGAATTTAAGCCATTTTTTGATATAATAAGCAATATGATAATAACTAGACATGGAGATACTTTTTTTAAATTTGTATTAGGAAGTAAAACAATTGCTTTTAATCCAATCTCTAAAAATTCAAAGCAAAAAACAACAAAATTTGGGTCTGACTTAGTGCTTTCTTCCTTGTATCATCCTGATTTTAATGGTTATAGTGAGGTTGGTTTTAAAGATAAAATACCATTCATTGTAAGAGGAGCGGGGGAGTATGAAATTAATGATATTTTTGTAAAAGGTTACGGTATTAAACATAAGTTTGAAGGAGTAGATGAAATGATAACGTCTTATACTATTTTATTTGATAATTTAAATATTGCGTTGTTTGGTCCTATTGATTCTTGAGAAGGTTTTTCTGATGATGCATTTGATGAATTTTCAAAAGCTGATATTTTTTTTGTACCAATAGGTGGAGGAGACGCTTTTGCCCCAAAAGATGCAGCTAAACTTTTAAAACAATTTTCTCCTAAAATTGTTATTCCTATTTTTTATTCACAACAATCTGACGTGGAAGAATTTGCAAAGGCTGTTGGGGTAGAAGTAGAAAAGATGGATAAGTTAACAATTAAAAAAACAGATTTACCAGATGAAGGACAAACACGGATTATTGATTTAAAAATAGTATAAAACATGACTGAAAAAAAAGAGGAAAAATATATACAAAATATTTCTGGAGAAAAAATCATAAATTCTCCAATTGTTGAGACGATGAGAAAAGCTTATATTGATTACGCTATGTCTGTTATTACGGATCGTGCTTTACCAGATGTAAGAGATGGGATGAAGCCTGTGCACCGAAGAATCATTTATGCTATGCATAAAAATTCTTTAACAGCTTCTGCAAAATTTATGAAGTCGGCACGTGTTGTTGGTGATGTGATTGGTAAGTATCATCCACATGGTGATGTTGCTGTTTATAATACAATGGTTGGTATGGCTCAAAGTTTTACTTATCGGTATCCTTTAGTATGAGGACAGGGTAACTTCGGGTCTGTTGATGGAGATTCACCAGCTGCATATAGGTATACAGAAGCTAAAATGCAAAAAATATCAGCTGGCCTGTTGGCTGATATTGAAAAAGAGACTGTTGATTTTATTCCAAATTTTGATGGTAGTATGACAGAACCAAGAGTTTTTCCTACTCGTGTACCAAACTTACTTTTAAATGGAACTTTGGGTATTGCAGTTGGTATGGCAACAAATATTCCTCCTCATAATTTAGGGGAAGTTATGGATGCAACTGTTGAGCTTATTGATAATCCAAAAGCTACTGTTAAAGATTTACTACAACACATCAAAGGTCCAGATTTTCCATTAGGAGGGGTTATTTTTAATAAGAAAGATATTGAAATTGCTTATGAAACTGGTAGGGGTGGGGTTGTTGCAAGAGGAGTAGCAGAAATTGAGGAAACAAAAGGTGGAGGTAGTCAAATTGTTATTACTTCTATTCCTTTTCGTGTAAATAAAGCAGCGATGGTAGAAAAAATAGCAGCTTTATTTAGAGACAAAAAATTAGTTGGACTTAAAGATCTTAGAGATGAGTCTACTACAGATATTCGTGTAGTAGTTGAATTAAAAAGAGGGGCTTTTGCTCAAAAAATATTGAATGTTTTGTATAAAAATACTCAACTTGAAGAAAAATTTAATTTTAATATGGTGGCTTTGGTTGATGGTGTGCCTAAAACTTTAAATTTGAAAGATATTTTAGAAGAGTTTATTTTACATAGAAAAGATGTTGTAAAGAGAGCTACAGAGTTTGATTTAAAAAAGGCCGAAGCTAGAGCCCATATCTTAGAAGGTTTAAAAAAGGCTTTGGATAATATTGATGAAGTTATAAAATTGATTAAAAAATCTAAAGATGTCGCTGAAGCTAAAGCAAATTTAATAAAAAAGTTTAAATTTTCAGATATTCAGGCTCAGGCTATTTTAGATATGAAATTACAGAAGTTGGCTAATTTAGAAAGAAAAAAGATAGAAGATGAATTGAAGGAACTTCTGAAAATTATAAAAGACCTTAAAGATATTTTAAAAAAACCAAAAAGAATTTTAAATATTATAAAAGAACAATTGGCAGAAGTGAAAGAGAGTTATAATAATGAGCGTAGAACTCTTGTTATGCCAACTGCTGTGGGTGATTTCAAAGCAGAAGACTTAATTCCAAATGAAGCTTCTACTTTGGTTTTAACAAAAGGGGGATATTTAAAAAGGACAAATCCTAATGAATTTAAATCGCAAAAAAGAGGAGGTAAAGGGGTGGTTGACTTAAGCACTAAAGATGGAGATGTGATATGAGAATTTATAACTGCAAATACTCATTCTGATATTTTATTTTTCTCTACAAAAGGAAAGGTATATAGAGTAAAAATGTATGAATTACCAGAAGGAAAAAGAGCAACAAAAGGAAAATTTATAGCTAATTTTTTACCTTTAGAAGAAAATGAAACCATTACTTCAGTGGTTGCGTTAGGTAAAAGTATGAAAGAATCAGCTGATTCTTTACTTATGGTTACAAAAAATGGAACAGTTAAGAAAACAAGCGCAAAGGCTTTTTTTGAGGTTCGTGCTAATGGATTAATTGCTGTTAATTTAAAAGAGGGGGATGAACTTATAGATGCAAGATTTATAAATGAAAAAGATTCTGTGATTTTAACTTCATATAATGGGAAAGGTATCCACTTTAATGCTTCTGATCTGAGAGAAATGGGTAGAACTGCAGGCGGAGTAAGAGGTATGAGGTTATCAAAAGACGATAAAATTGTTTCATTATCTATTATTCCTGAAGAAGAAAAGGATATAGCTAAAATATTTGTTATTACAGAAAATGGTTATGGAAAACAAACAAAAGTAACAGAATTTAAAACACAAAAAAGAGGAGGGTCTGGGATTAAGGCTGTAAAGGTTACAAAGAAAACAGGAGCTTTGGTTGGGGCTAGGGTGGTATTGAAAGACCATACAGAAACTATTGTTATGTCTGGTGATTCACAAGTTTTAAGAACTTCTTTGGATTCTATTCCAACTCTTGGAAGAGATACACAAGGTGTAAGAGTGATGAAATTAAAAAATAGTGATGATGCTATTGTTACTTTTGTTCGTTTTTAGCTAGAGCATCAAAAACTGAGTGCAATACAAGGCAAATCAAAAAAAATAACACGAGATGTATAAATCATTGAGTATTATTTTTTTTTGATTTAACGAAGTAGTGCCTCAGTTTTTGATGCTCTAGTTTTATTTCTTTATTTATCATTTAGAGTTTTTTAAGTTCAAAATATCCCAAATAAGACTTAGTAGTTAAAGATTTTGTGATACAATAAATGTATTATGAGTAGTTTTATAAATCCACAAAAAATTATAGCAGATGTTGTTGTCGGAGAGTCAAATTTTGTCGCAGATTTTGGTTTTGGAACAGGGGCGTATTTAAAGTTATTATCAAAAGAAGTTGGCCTGTTGGGAGAAGTTTACGCTTTTGATATCCAGATAGATGTTTTAAACAGAGTTCAAAGAGAATTTGAAGAAGAAGGAATTACAAACGTAAAGTTTTTACATACTGATTTAGAGCAAGAAAAATCCACTAAACTTGCAGATGAATCCGTTGATTTTGTTCTAATCTCATCATTGTTTTTTCAACTTGAAGACAAGGTGACTGTAACAAAAGAGGCTTATAGAATTTTGAAACCTAACGGAAGAGTTTTGTTTATAGAGTGGAGAGATGCTTTTTATGGGCTTGGACCAAGTAAGGATTTAGTTTTTTCAGAAACTGACGCTTTAACTTTATTTAAAAAAAACCATATGGATTTAGAACGAAGAATCGAATCTGGAAATTATCATTATGCTTTAGTTTTTAGAAAGAAATAATTGTTAATTTTTAAATTACCTGTTGTTTTCAAACATTCTTAATTAAAAAATTATGAAAACATTAAACTGCAAAATAAAAAGATTTTTAACATTAGTTTTCATTACCATTTTTTTCACAACCCCCCTCTTCTCCCACGCCTCCACCCTAACCTCAACTCCCACAGGTGGAAATTGAAATTCTCCAAACACTTGAGTAGAAAACACAATCCCTACAGAAAATGATGATGTAATAATAAATAGTAATATAAAACTTGCAGGAAGTCTTGGTGCAGGAATTACATATAAAGTAAAAAATCTAAATGTTACAAATACAGGAAAATTAACAAAAACCGACAATGCTATTTTAGAAATATCAGAAAACTTAATAAATAATGGAGATATTGATTTAGATATTAAAGTAGGAAAAAACATAGAAAACAATGGAAATTCAAAGGAAATCATTTTATACAAAAACAATAATTTAAGAAAAATTACAGGACAAACACCATCTGATATATCATTGAGTAATGTAAACATAAAAATAGATCAGAATTTAAATACAGAAAGTCTGAAAGGAACAGGAAGTATAGAGTTTATCAACCCTAACCTAACAGTAGAGACAAATTATTTTGGTTTTAATTACAATGACAATACAATAGAGTTTTTGGGTTTAGAAAATACGTTAGTAATTAAAAAAGATAAAAGAATCAGAAAATTTAAAGGAAACAATACTTATTTAATCATTCAAACACCAAACGATTTATCATTAAAAACCATTGAAACAAAGAGTTTACTCTTACCAAACCTTAACTATTTCAATTGTAATGGTTTAAACTTAACCACACAAGAACCATTAATCATTACAAACAATCAAACCTTTACTGCTTCAGACAGAACAAAACCCTGTAATATCAATGGAGATTTAATAAACAACGGAACAATTACACAAACAGGATACAACAGTGGAGTCTTTAATATCAATGGAGATTTTACAAACAACAATAAAGTCCAAGAAAATATTCAATTAAACATTTCAAAAAAATTTACCAACAACAAAACCATTTCTTTAACCAAACAAGGCAAACTAACAAGTAGTGGAAATTATATAGAAAA
>JALUMP010000071.1 GCA_027039745.1 Candidatus Parcubacteria bacterium | reverse complement strand
GAAGAAAACATTGAATTACAAGGAAAAATAGAGATTTTAAAAGAAAACTTAGATTCTTTATTTAAGAAAAAACGTATTTTAAATTCAACATCCGACAACGCACAGGAAGTATTCCAACAAGAAGTTCAGATTGAAATTTTAAAATTAGAAAAAGAGCAGGAAAAAATAACAACAAAAATAAATTCGTTATTATCTAGAAAAAATATTTTATTAAACGAAATAAATGATTTTGAAAGAGAAGAAACTTTTGCGATTTCTTTATTTGGGCAAAAGGAATATTCTAATTTTTTAAATAACAAAATTTCAAATAATGATAATAATTATATTCACGAAAAGATTGTCAGAGTCAAAGCTTTTATCGAATCTATGGGTGATATTCCACAAGACGGGTCTATTGAAAAAGAATATTTACAACTCAAAGAAGCTCAGGAAAGTGTAGAAAAAGAGGTCAAAGATTTAGAAAATAGTAAAACAGAATTAAACAAATTGATATCAGATATAACCGAAGAAATCGAAAAAAGATTTAAAGAAGGTATTAAGAAAGTAAATCAAGAGTTTTCTGATTTTTTCAAAACACTATTTGTTGGTGGGGAAGCCTCTATTTTTTTGGTAGACATACCAATAAAGAAAGAAAATGAAGATGATATTCAAGAATTTGAATTAGGAATTGATTTAAAGGTTGCTTTGCCTAATAAAAAAATAAAAGGTCTTGGTATGCTTTCTGGTGGAGAAAGATCTCTAACTTCAATAGCCTTGTTATTTGCCATGTCTTCTATCACACCACCTCCATTTATTATTTTAGATGAGACAGATGCTGCTTTAGATGAAGCAAATTCAAAAAAATATGGAGATATGATTGAAAAATTATCAAAACATTCTCAACTTATTTTGATTACTCATAATAGAGAAACAATGTCACGCGCAGATTTATTATATGGAGTGACTATGGCACAAGATGGAGCTTCAAAAATGCTTTCTATATCTTTAGAGCAAGCAGCTGCTGTTGCTAAATAAATAATTAAATAATATAATAACAAAATATGATAGAAGAATTTAAAAATAGATTAGAAAAAGAAAAAGAAGAATTATTAAATGAAATACAAAAAATTGCTATAAAAACCGGAAATGATTTTGAAGCCAAAGAAACTACAACAAATACAGATGATGTATCTGATGTTGTAGATCAAGCAGATGAGTTTGAAAATTTTAATAACAATGAGGCAATTTTGAAAGAACTTGAAAAAAGATTAGATAGGGTAGATGAAGCACTAGTTAGAATAACAACAGGAGTTTATGGAAAATGTATTGAATGTGGAGGTGAAATTGAAAATTCAAGACTGCTTGCAAACCCAGCTGCAAAAAGATGTAAAAAACATATGAAAAATTAAAAATTAATATATAACTAATTATGACAAATATTTTTTCACGTTTTTTAGAGATATGAAAACCAAGTTTTTTATCTCAATTTTTAAAAGAAAATAAAACAAGCATAACCTGAGGTTTTTGATTTTTTTGAAATGCAGTATTTGCTTTTTTTGTCACTATATTTTTTGTGATTTTTATTTTACAACCTTTTCTAAAAGATACGTATTTATATGTAAAAAATGAAACCCCTAATTTTAGATTTGATTTAAAAGATGGAAAATTATCATCTAATCTAGAAGAGTCTGCTCCTTTCGTTTTCAAAACTAAAGATGATGATGGAAAGGATTTTATGATGATTTTAGACACAAAACATCATATTTATAATAATGATTATATTGATCAGATGAATAATGGTGTTTTAATTACTGACACAGCTTTTTTGGCAAAAGATGCTAAAAAATATAAAATTACAAAATTTCCTTTTTCTGAAATTAAAGAAGATTTTACTATAACCAAAGAAGATGTTTTGTCTAAATATGATCTGATTAAAACAAAAATACTTTATATTCTTGGGTTTATCACTTTTATATTATTATTTTTCTTTTTTGCTATTTTTAGATTATTAATGGCATTTTGATGAGCACTTATTTGGTTTATCTTGGCTAAAATATTTAAACTCAAAGACTTAGATTATATGAAGTCATATTTTATAATATTAAACTTATATTTCATTCCGTTAATTTTTGATATGATTTTAATCTTTTTGAACATTAAAATTCCTTTTTTAACATTATATATTTTTGCTATTTTATTTGCTTCAAATTATCAATTTTTGAAAAAAAATAAAAAAGATTAATTTAATTTGTTATAATAAACCAATGAATTTTAATAATAAAATTGTTGTCCGATTTCCTCCGTCTCCAACGGGGATTTTGCATATAGGAAATGTAAGAGCTCTACTTTTTAATTATCTTTATGCTAGAAAGCACGGTGGAGATATAGTAATGCGTTTTGAGGATACAGACAGAGAAAGAAGTAAAAAAGAATATGAAATTAGCACATTAGAAATTTTAGACGAGCTTGGACTTGATTTTGATAGAGGACCCTTTAGGCAGTCAGATAGAACTGAATTTTATATTGAAGCTATAGATACTTTGATAGAAAATGGAAATGCTTATGAGGGCGAAGAGGCTCAGGATGGTAGTGGAGACAAAGTGATTCGTTTTAAAAACCCAAATAAAAAAATACGTTTTAAAGATACTGTGCGTGGAGAAATTGAAATAGATACTACTTCTTTTGGTGATTTTGTAATTGCTCGTTCAAAAACAAACCCATTGTATCACCTAACTGTTGTAGTAGATGATATTGATATGGGTATTACAGATGTTATACGAGGAGAAGACCATATTACTTCTACACCACGCCAAATATTGCTTATAGAGGCTTTAGGTGGAGTTATTCCAAGATATACTCATTTACCTTTGATTGTTGGTGCTGACCATAAAAAGCTTGGGAAAAGGCACGGGGCAGTTACCTGAAGAGAATTTAAAGCTCTTGGATACTTGCCAGAAGCTGTTATCAATTATTTAGCATTATTAGGGTGAAATCCAGGTAAAGGAGACGAAAGAGAAATTTTTTCTAAAAAAGAATTAATTGAAGAATTTTCATTAAAGCAAGTTAATAACTCACCTGCAACTTTTTCATATGAAAAATTAGATAGTATTAATAAAGCATGAATGTTAAAACTAGACAAAGAGACATATTTTGAAAAAGCTTTGGATTTTGTTTCTAAAAAAAATAAATATAAATTTGAAGATAATTTAGAAAAAGCACACAAAATTATTTTTAATATTGTTCAAGAAAGGTTAGACAAATTTTCAGATATTAATAAAATGGAGGATGATGGAGAATTTGATTATTATTTTGACATTCCAAATGTATCTGAAAAAGATTTTATTTTTAAAGACGATGGTATAGAAAAAGCAATTGAGTTGTTATCTGAAGAATATAAAATTTTAGAAAAAATTGATGAAAGCAACTGAAATAAAGCTTTCCTGAAAGATGCATTGTGAAACTGAACATCTGAAGTTGGTAGAGGCTCAGCGCTGCATCCTTTACGAACAATTCTTACAGGGGCAAAAAGAAGCCCAGATCCTTTTGTTGTAATGGACATACTTGGCAAAAAGGAAAGTTTGGAAAGAATAAGTGATAAAATTAGTTAATATGACAAATACAACAGAACAGTACTGTGCTGGTAAAAAAAGTAAAAATATTAATTTAGAAGAAGATGATTTGCACAAAGCTACTTCTTTTTTTGAAGATGGTAGAATTGGTAAAAAACAATTCAAGCTTGCGGTAAAGAGTGTTATTGTGTCAGAAATAAAAAACATAATTAAAAATTCTTTTAGATAATGAAAAAAAAAGATTTAGTAAAAAAAATAAAGTTTGATAGACATCTTCTAAAAAAATTTAAAGAAGCTATCTACCATTACGATATGATAAAAGAGGGAGATAATATTTTACTTGGTTTTTCTGGTGGTAAAGACTCTACTGCATTGGCTTTATTGTTAAAATATTTTCAATTAACAACAAATATTAAGTTTAGTTTTCAAACTGTGGTTATAGACTACGGTATGGATACTGAAGATTACCAAAAACAAGTAGAAAATTTAAAAAAATTTGATATTGAAACAAATATTTTTAAAACAGAAATATACGAAATGTATAAAAAAACAATCAACCCTGATTCTTCACTATGCTCTTTTTTTTCACGAATGAGGAGAGGGAAGCTCACAGAATACGCAAGAGAAAATAATTTTAACAAAATTGCTTTAGGGCATCATTTAGATGATGCTGCCGAGTCTTTATTTATGGGTATTTTAAAAAATGGGAAAATAAGGTCTCTGCCTCCGATTTACAAAAACAAACACAAACAAATTATTATTCGCCCTTTGGTTTTTTCTAGAGAAAAATGGCTTTCGAAATTTTGTCGTAAAAATAATTTTGAAACATTGGGGGATGAAATGTGCCCAGGGATTTGTCTTGGTAAAATGCCAGTTGCTCGTTTAAAGACAAAAAATTTATTAAAACAATTGGAGAATGAAGATTCTGCAGTTTTTAATTCTATTTTACACGCCTTGAAAAGTATTGATGAACACTCTCTTCTAGAAAAAAGTAAACTTCCTTTTTTTAAAAAAAAGAAGAAATGAATCTTTTTTAAAAAATAAAACATGTTAAAATACATCAACATAATAATAAACATATGCAAGAACAAAATAAAACAATGGACGAGATTATAGCTTTTTCAAAGCAAAAAGGTTTTGTGTTTCAGTCATCAGAAATATATGGTGGGCTAGCTGGAGCATATGATTTTGGGCCTTTAGGTGTTGAATTGTTAAATAATATAAAAAGTTTTTGGTGAAAAAAAAATGTAGATCAGAAATTAAATTATTTTGGATTAGATTCCGCTATGTTTAAAGACCCTAGAGTTTGAGATGCGTCAGGTCATACTTCTGGTTTTTCAGACCCAATGGCAGAATGTAAAACTTGTAATACACGAATCAGGGTAGATAAAGAGCTTGAAAAACTTGGAGTTCAAGCCGACGAAAAAATGTCAGAAGAAGAAATCAATAAGCTTTTTGATGAAAATAAAGATAAAATAAAATGTCACAAATGTGGCGGTTCTGATTTTACAAAAGCTAAAGCTTTTAATTTGTTAGTTAAATCTAATTTAGGAGATTTTACATCAAAAGGAGAAAACCCCGTGTATTTACCAGGTGAGGCTTGCCAAGGTATTTATCTAAATTTTAAAAATACGGTTGATTCCATGCATCCAAAAATACCTTTTGGTATTGCTCAAATCGGAAAAGCATTTAGAAATGAAATCTCCCCAAGAAATTTTTTATTTAGAACTCGTGAGTTTGAACAAGCTGATACTCAGTTTTTTGTTCGTCCAAATGAAAATAAAGAAGCGTATGAAAGAATAAAAAAAGAACGCTGGCAATGATATTTAGATCTTGGGTTATCAGAAAAAAGCTTACAATGAGAACAGCATGAAAATTTAGTATTTTATGCCTCAGATGCTTGAGATATTAAATATAATTTTCCTACATATGGTTTTGACGAAATTGAGGGTATTCACAACCGAACAGATTATGACTTGACTCAACATACAAAATTTTCAGGAGTAGATTTGTCATATAATGATAATGGAGAAAAATTTATTCCTTGAATATTAGAGACTTCTATGGGATTAGGAAGAGTTTTTTTGGCAGTTTTGTCAGAAGCTTTCACAAAAGAAGAATTAGAAGATGGGACAGAAAGGGTTGTTTTAAAACTAAAACCTTTTTTGGCTCCTGTAAAAATTGCTATTTTACCACTTGTTAAAAAAGATGGAATAAGGGAAGAGGCGTTTAAAATTTTTGAAAATTTATCGCAAAAATATGTATGTAATTTTGCAGATACAGCTACTATTGGAAAAAGATATAGAAAACAAGATGAAATTGGAACTCCTTTTTGTATAACTTATGATTATGATTCTAAAGAAGATGGGGCAGTAACTATCAGAGAAAGAGATAGTATGAAACAAGAAAGAATAAAAATTAAAGATTTAGAAAAATATTTTATAGATAAATTTTAACAATGATACAAAAGAAAGCATACATAGAACCAGAAGTTTTGGGAAAAAACTTTAAAACAAATAAAAACAAAAAAAATATTCAAGATTTTCAAAATGTTTTTTCAAAACGGGGTTTAAATAAAAAAATAATATTTCTGATTGCCGCTATTCCTTTCTTAATGACAATTATTTTCATTACTTTGCTTTTTTGATTGGCTCCATTGTGGGTGGCTATTGTTATAACTATTTTTCTATTTTTTCCTCTAATCAAATCATTTAAACAAATTTTATACTTTTTATTAAAAATAAAATAACTTGTATATTATTAAAAATATTGTTAGTATTTAAAACATTATAAAATTAAATATTATTTGAATATGTTACAAGAATTTAAAAGTTTTTTAATTAAAGGAAATGCTGTAGATATGGCAGTTGGATTTATTTTTGGTGCTGCCTTTGCAGGTGTTGTTAAATCATTTATAGTAAATGTTATTATGCCACCTATCGGATTGTTAATGGGCGGTGTTGATTTTTCAAATTTAAAAATTGTTTTAGGTGGTGATGCTGCTATAAAATATGGTCAAGCTACAATGGATCTTATCAATTTTGTTATTTTAGGAGCAGTTGTGTTTTTGTTGGTTAAAGCTATTAATAAAATGCAAAAAGAAAAAGAAGAAGTAAAAGAAGAACCAAAAACACCAGAAGACGTAGAATTGTTAAGAGAAATAAGAGATTCTCTAAAAAATAACTAATTTTCTTTATTTATAAAAAATAAAACTGCCTAGGCAGTTTTATTTTTTACTTAATGTTTTTATGTATTTTGCTGTATCTTTCATAGGAATAGAGATTTGAGCAGCAGTCTTTATTGTTCTTACAAGAACTTTATTTTGTTTGGCCTCTTTTTCTCCAATTATAATAATGTGGTCAACATCATCCTCTTTGCTTACATTGTGTAGCTGTTTTGATATTTTATCTTCTGTAATATCATAAGAGACTGGGATATGTAATTTTCCTAAATCGTCAACTACATCAAGAAACTTTAATTTTGCAGAATTACTAATTTTTACAAGATGTAAGTTTAGTTTACTCTCTATAAGTTTAATTTGTTTCTTGTTCTTTTTAAAAAAATGAAGAGTTAGCCCAATTGCTGAAATCTTTCTTTTTTTATATATTTTGCTTGCAGCATTATCATATCTTCCACCAAATGCAACTTCTTCGACTTTTTTCGTTTTTGGATTTTTTGCTAAAATTCTAAAAATAGTTTTTGAAAAAAACAAATCATCGCTTGATATTTTTTTATCAACTAAGTAACTGATTTCGAAATGTTCTAAATAACTAATTACATTTTGAAAATGTTCTATATTTTTATCTGAAAGAAATTCTATTGGAGATGGAGCATTGTCATTTAATTCTTTTAAATATTCTTTATCACAAAAAAATATACTCATAGGGTCAGTTGTGATTTTTCGTTGCTCTAAAGTTTTTAAGGCATTTTTATTTTCTCTATAATATTTTGAAAGTTCTAATCTTCAAGCTTGTTGAGATGATTTTCCTCCAATTGCATTTAAAACAACTAATGGTTCTGTATATCCTTCATCTTTTAAAAGAGAAACAACCGATTTTAAAATTACAGCTTCTCCTATTGCTGTGTCTAAATTAATAATGTCCAAACCAATAGCGGCATTGATATTTTTTTTATTTTTTTTTATTTTTGAAATTGGTTTTTTATAGAAAAACATTCCAAAAGGATTTTTTTTTGTTTTTATGGAATCGAAATATTTTTTATATGCCTTAGAGAGTCTTTTTTTTTCTTCCTCTACAGTAAGATCTTTATTAAAAATTTTTTTCTCTACGTCAAAAAAGTCAAAACCAAAATGATTTACTATGTAATCAGCTTGGTGTTTTATGTATTTTTTTTTGTTTTTTGCTTGTTTTATTTGCATATATTTTAGATTTTAATATTGTTTTTATTCTTCTTCATTTTCTGGATAAAATCCTATTTTGGTAAAAGGGAAGAGACGTAATATTGGTTCTCCAGTGATGTCTGATTTTTTTATGGGGCCTCATTCTTCAGAATCATAAGAAAACGGCCTATTATCTCCCAACATAAAATATTCATCATTTTTTAATGTTTTTGTAAAATTACTAATTTCTGTATTTTTTAAATATGGCTCATTAAGTGTTATCCAAACTTCTTTTCCATTACCATCTTTGTGTTTTATAAAAATTTTATTATTAGACGTTGCTATTGTTTCGCCTGGGAGCGCAATAACCCTTTTTATATATTTTTTTCTGGGATCTAAAAAAACTGTATATTTTTTTCATGAATCTTTTTTACGTTCATGTGGTGGAACAAAAACCAAAACGTCTCCTCTGTTGATTTTTTCATATTTTTTTAATTTGTTCACTACTAAATAATGTCCAGTTTCAAAACTAGGATGCATAGAAGCACCGCTTACCATAAATGGTTCTAATAAAAAATATTTAATTGGGATTGTAATTAATAATGCGATTACAAAGATTTTAAAAAAAGATAATATTTCTTTAAAAAATCTATTTGGTTTAGCTGCTTTTGTCATAACTTTTGATATATTAGCATTTTTTATTTATTTTGAAAAGTTCTTTTTGATGAGGGTTTTCTTAAAAATTTTGTTATAATCTAAAATAATTAACTAATTATGAGCGATATAGATTTAATTAAAAACAAAATTTCAATAGAAGAATTAGTATCAGAGTATATTAATATACAAAAATCAGGAAGTGGCTTTACTGCGCTATGTCCGTTTCATAATGAAAAAACTCCGTCGTTTCATATTTCTCCAAGTCGTCAAATTTATAAATGTTTTGGTTGTGGTGAGTCTGGAGATATTTTTTCTTTTATTCAAAAAATAGATGGTTTAGATTTTCCTCAAGCATTGAATAAATTAGCTCAAAAGGCGGGAGTTGAGATTACAACTCATTTCAATAAAGAAAATCAAAATAAAAGGAAAAAAGAAAAAGAAGGCAGATTGAAAATTTTAGATATTGCTACTTCTTTTTTTCAGATAAATTTACTGCAGAACGAAGCTGCTAAAAAGTATTTAAAACAGAGGGGGGTAGAAGAAAGAATTATTAGAAAATTTAGATTAGGTTTTGCCCTTGATGAATGAAATGCTTTAGAAAACTATTTATTACAAAAAGGTTTTTTAAAAGAAGATTTAGAGAATGTAGGCTTAATAAAAAAAAATCACAAAGGTAATTTTTATGACCGTTTTAGAAATAGAATTATTTTTCCAATATTTAACCAGGAAAATTTTCCAGTTGCTTTTTCGGGTCGTGATTTGTCTGGAGAAGACAATGTTGCTAAATATTTAAATTCTCCGGAGACTCCTCTTTTTAATAAGTCTGAAGTGCTATATGGATTAAATTTTGCTAAACAAGAGGCTAGAAAAAGAAAATATTTTATCGTAGTTGAAGGGCAGATGGATTTGGTAATGTCGCATCAAGCTGGATTTGAAAATACTGTGGCAACATCAGGGACGAGTCTTACAGAACAACATCTAAAAAAAATGTCATATTTTAGCAAAAAAATTATTTTTGCTTTTGATCCTGATAATGCTGGAGTTGAAGCCGCGTTTAGGGGAATTAAAAAAGCACTTTCCCTAGATTTTGAAGTAAAAATTTTACAATTACCAGACTCAAAACATGATCCGGCAGACATTATTTTAGAAGATAAAAAAAAATGATTAAAAATTGTATCTTCAGCAAAAAATATTATTG
>JALUMP010000070.1 GCA_027039745.1 Candidatus Parcubacteria bacterium | reverse complement strand
GAGATACTTAGAAAGGTATAAATATACCTTGATAAAATTTTTCTCGAAGTCAACAAAGTAAATTGCAAATTTTTAAATTTTAAAGCAACTCTTTAAAAAGTTTTGCAAGCACTCCTGGGTTAGCACTTCCCCGTGTTGCTTTCATCCCCTGCCCTACAAAATATTGCAAAAGTTTCTCTTCACCTGCTTTGTAATCTTCGGTCTGTTTTGGGTTATCAGTAATGATTTCTTCTACTACTTTTTTCAACTCTCCTTCATCTGATTTTTGAATTAAATTTTTCTCTTTAGCAATAACTTTAGCTTCTCCACCATTTTTATACATTTCTAAAAGTAAATCTTTTGCCCCCCTAGAAGACAATTCTCCTTCTAAAATCATTTTAACCATAAGAGCCATTTGCTCTCCTGAGATATTCTCTAAGCTTCCCTCTTCATCGTTTTTTTCAAGCCCCGCAAGGTCTGTTGAGACATAATTAGAAAGCTTTTTATATCCATTATTGTCAAGTAAAGAAGCTGCTGTTGAAAATATCTTATCGAAAGCTTTATTGTTCAAATAAAACTCTACATCGTCAGCTTGAATTTTGTAATCAGTTAAATATCTCTCTCTTTTTTCTCAAGGAAGCTCTGGGAGCTCTTTTTTTAAAACCTCTTTTGAAAATTCTTCAAGCTCTGAAAATTTATATTTTGGAATATCTGGATCTGGAAAATATCTATAATCATCAGAAGTCTCTTTTTTTCTTTGGGAAAAAGTTGCCCCTTCGTTTTCATCTCAACCTCTTGTCTCTTGCACAATTTCACCTTCAGCCTCACCTTCCAATATCGCCAAATGTCTTTTTATTTCATATTCAATAGCCTGACCCACCACCTTAAAAGAATTTAGATTTTTTACCTCTGTTTTAACACCAAGTTTTGAAAAATCTCCATCAAAATATCCATTTTCTGAAAGCGAAATATTAGCCTCTATTCTCATTTCTCCTTTTTCTAAATTAGCATCTGAAACACCAAGAGTTCTTAAAAGTAACTGCAATTCTTTAGCAAACTTTACTGCAGTTTCTGCATCGTGGATAACAGGACGAGTAACAAGCTCCATAAGTGGCACAGAAGAACGATTATAATCCACAAGTGATTTTCCATTTTTATGGATAGATGTGGCAGTATCTTCTTCCATATGAATTCTTTCAAGCTCTACCCCAACCAAAGAACCACCAGAAACAAGAGGATATTGAAACTGAGAAATCTGATAAGCTTTTGGGATATCAGGATAAAAGTAATTTTTTCTATCAAACTCAGAAAAGTCTGCTAAGTCAGAACCCAAAGCAACTCCCACTTTCATCACATTTTTACATGCCTGCTTGTTTACATAAGGTAAAGTCCCTGGTTGCCCTGTACAAATCGGACAAATATTTGTATTTGGTTTACTATTAAATGGGTCGTTTTTGCATCGGCAAAACATCTTAGTTTTAGTTTTCATTTCAGCATGAATCTCTAAACCAATAGTTACAAAATACTCTTTCCCTGTCTTTTTTCCAATAATCTTATTTGTCATATAAAAACCATTCTAACATTTTTTTTATTGGTGAGCAAAACAAAAACAAAACACTAAAAAACTTTAAAAATAAAAAGCACAAAATTTGGCTCTGCCAAATTTCGTGATTTCCTCTAATATCAAATTATTTTTCTATCACATCTTCCCCAACCATTGAATCATTTTGTTTTTCTATTTTATTAAAAATAGGCTTTGGTGCCTCACCCACTTTGCCAAATGGTGGAATATGTTCTTTTTTTTCTCCAACAAAAATTTTCTTTACTTCACTAAAAACTTGTTTTTTATTCATCTTCCCAGTATCAAAAAGCACATATACAACAACCACTGCTCCGACAATCATAACTCCCAATATGACAGATAAAAGACCTCCAAAAAATCCTTTTTCATTTTGTTTTTTCATAAAATTATTTTATCATTTTTAGAATTAAAAAAAAGATGAAAAATTGGCAAGGCTAATTTTCATCTTAATTTCAAGTTTTCTTATCTAAACTTTAAAAATTAGATGAGATACGAGGAGACAAGTGAAATTTTTCTGAGCCGTAATATAGGCATTTTTCGTTCGACTTGCTCACTCAAAAATGGTGAAGAAAAATTTACACGCAGTCGACAAAGCAGCTCGCTAATTTTAAAGTTTAGAGGTGATGTCGAATAATGTGTCATCTTTTTCCCACCCCGCCATAAACTGCGCCCCCACCGGCAACTCATACCCCTCTTTTTCCACACTTCCAGCTGGAACTGAAATTGCAGGAATCCCTGCAGTATTTGCAGTTACTGTAAAGATATCCATTAAATATTCTGTCATTGGGTCTCCCCCAAGTGAACCTATTTTTGGAGCAACTACAGGAGCTGTTGGTGTTAAAATAAAATCAAATTTTTCAAATACTTTTTTAAGCTCTGATTTTAATTCTTCTCTCAATGCTAAAGCTTTTTCATAATATTTATCAGCATACCCTGCAGATAAAATATATGTTCCAAGCATAATTCTTCTTTTTACTTCAGGCCCAAATCCCTGACCTCTTGTGTTTTTATAAACATCTCATAAAGTTTCCCCATCAACTTTCAAACCATATCTTAAACCATCAAAACGAGCTACATTTGAAGAAACTTCAGCTGGAATCAAAACATAATAAATAGCCAAAACTAAATCTAAAATTGGAATATCTACTTCCTTAACTTCGTGCCCTGCCTTTTTTACTTTTTCTATAAAATCATCAAACACTTTACGCACATCATCATCAGAACCATCTGTTAATTTTTTAGGAATTGCAATTTTGTATTTTTCTTTTTTAACTTCTTTTTTTCAAGTTTCATCTGGCAAACAAGTCATATCATATTTATCTTCTCCTCTCAAAAAAGACTCTATTATTTTTACGTCCTCTACATTTTTCGCTGTTGGGCAAATTTGATCAAAAGAAGAACCCATAGGGTATGCCCCATAACGAGAAACTGCTCCATAAGTAGATTTAAATCCAACAACCCCACAAAAAGCTGCTGGCTCACGAATAGACCCTCCAGTATCTGTCCCAAGTGCAGCTAACGCCATATCAGACGCTACAGCTGCAATAGAGCCACCAGAAGAACCACCAGCAACTCGAGATGGATCGGTAGGATTTTTAGTCACACCAAATGCAGAGTTTTCTGTTGAGCCACCCATAGCAAATTCGTCTGTGTTGGTAGAACCAAGAAAAACAACTCCAACTTTTTCAAGCTTTTCTACCACAGTTGCATCATATGTTGCTTTATAATTTTCCAAAATTTTAGAAGAAGCATTAGTAACCTGCCCTTTTTTAGCAATAATAGCTTTAAGCCCCATAGGAATACCTGTAAGTAGTGTTGCCTCTCTATTGTCAAACATTTTTTGAGCTTTTTCAACTCTTTCTGAAATATCTGTAAATAAATGCAAATATGCATTTATATCAGTATTTTTGTTTTCAATATTTTTTAAATATGTATCCACAAGCTCTTTTACTGTATATTCTCCATCTTTTAAAGCTTTGTGAGCTTTTTTAATTGTTAAATCTTTTAAATCTATCATGTTTATATTATTATAATTTTAAATTTTAAATTTAAAATTATTTTCTAATTATTAAGTATTTTTTTAACTACCAGCAAATCATTTTCTACTTCTGGCATTTCTTCTAAAATAGCATTTCTATGATCTCCATTTTGATGTGGATTTTTATCTTCACGAAAAACATTTATTTTTCTAAAATCCCTTTGCACATCATCCGAAATTTTAACCTCTTTTATTTTGTCAATATATTGCAATATAGAAGAAAGCTGTTTTGGAAAAGCTTCTTTTTCTTCATCTGTTAATTTTATTTTAGCCAAGTCTGCTAAATATAAAACATCATCTACTGAAATTTGATTATTACTCATAATTTTATTTTAATTCAAAACCTATTCTATCATAATTTACAACTTTTTAAAAAAAGAAAAAATTACATTCTTTATGTAATTTTTAATTTTAAAACTTATAATTCTTTTTCTAAATGTAATATAAACGCCCCTACCTTTTTAAAATCAGACTCTTTATTTTTGTAAAACATTTTACCTCATAAAGTTTTTGATTTTTTAGACATCTCACTATATACATTTCTCATATTATCCACTAGAGCTTGTTTATCTTCTACAACTCTTTTAGATACTTCTGGGTTTTTTGGTAAAGTTTTAAATTGTTCTTTTATTTCACTTAATCTATCGGCATTATCATTCAAATACTCAAAAGCCTTTTTTAAAGAAATATCTCCAGAAATCACAGCATCTTTCAAAGAAAATATATCATTATCAATGACTTCTTCAGATATATTATTTTTTCTATTTTCTATTTTTTCAAACATAATAATATATAATAACTAATTATAAAAGATTTGTCAAATATAATACTTAAATTGTAATCTAAACCGCAACACTTTCAAACAAAAAAGAGCCTTCGCTCTTCTTGTTTTATTCTACTTTTTTCCTTTATTGATTACAAATCTCTTTTTAACATCACCCTTTTCTTTTACTCGAATTTTATATTTTTTCAAAAGCTTTTCAAACTCTGCTCTTTCTAAAGTCTCTTCCTTCAACAAAGATTTTGAAATACCATGCAAAGCTTTTTCATGTTTCTTTAACAGACCTTGAGCTTCTTTGTATTGACCATCAATAATTTTTTTAACTTCCGCGTCAATTAAAAGATGAGTTTTTTCAGATACACTTGCTACACTTCCATGATCTGCTCCCACTTGTGATATACCAGACCCTCGACCGTCATAGCACACAGTTCCAACCTTATCACTCATTCCATAAACAGTTACCATTCTTCTTGCTAGATCAGACGCCACCATTAAGTCATTTGAAGGCCCTGTAGTAATATCATCAAAAACCATTTTTTCTGTAATATATCCACCAAGTAAAACCGAAATCTCAGAAAGAAAATCTTTTTTGGTTTTCATTCTTTTATCGTCAAAAGGTAAATTCATTGTATATCCACCAGTTCTTCCACGAGGAATAATAGAAACCTTATGCACAGGATCTGCATATTCTGTAAGAGATGCCACAAGCGCATGCCCCACTTCGTGATACGCAGTTTTTATCTTTTCTTCTTCAGATGGAATATGTGACTTCCTTTCTGGACCAAGCATTACTTTCTCAATAGAAACTATCAGATCATTTTGTTTTAACTTCTTTCTATTTTCTTTTGCAGCTAAAATTGCAGCTTCGTTCATTAACGATTGTAAGTCTGCTCCAGAGAAACCTGGTGTTCTTTCTGCAATAACTTTTAAATCTATATCTTTTTCGTATGGTTTTTTTGACCCATGTATTTCAAGTATTTTTTCTCTATCACTTCTATCTGGTAGGTCAATTACTACTCTTCTATCAAATCTACCTGGTCTTAATAGTGCTGGATCTAACACTTCTGGTCTGTTTGTTGCAGCAACAACAATCACTTTTTGATTTTTTTCAAAACCATCCATTTCTGTCAAAATCTGATTTAAAGTCTGCTCTCTCTCATCGTTTCCGCCACCGACACCACCACCACGAGTTCTACCGATGGCATCTATCTCATCAATAAATATAATAGAAGGAGACATTTTTTTAGCTTGTGTAAATAAATCTCTTACTCTTGATGCTCCAACCCCTACAAACATCTCTACAAATTCAGAACCAGATACAGAAAAAAATGGCACTTCAGCTTCACCAGCAATAGCGCGTGCAAGTAATGTCTTACCAGTTCCTGGTTGCCCCATCATTAAAAGACCTTTTGGAATCTCTGCCCCAATATTTAAATATTTTTGAGGAGATTTTAAAAAATCTACAATCTCCATAAGTTCAGACTTAGCCTCTTTGGCCCCTGCAACATCTTTAAACGTTACTCTATTTTTCTTGTCTTTTGGGTCAATAAATTTTGCTCTAGAATTTCCAAAAGAAAAAGCTTGCATAGCCCCACCGCCTTTTGCTTGTTTTGAAAATAAAAAAATAATAACCCCTAATAATAAAAATGGAAATAAGAATGGTAAAAATTTACCAAAATAATATCAAAAACTAGATGGTTTTTTTTGTTTAATATTAGAAGCTACAATTGATTGAGGAGGAACTCCTAAATTACGCAAACTCTCTGTTAGTGTGCCATCTTTTTCTTTTTTTGATTTTAATTTTGTGCCATCATTTTTTATAATACTTAAATCATCAAGCTCAACATTAATTTCTTTTATGTGATGTTCTGCAACCAAAGTTGCCAGTTGCGAAATTGAAATATTTTTTATCCCTTTATTGCTATAGATAACTGAGGTCAATAAAATCATCAATGCTATAAAAAAAACAACAGTAGTTATTTGAGAAAATAACTTAGGACCTTTTTTGTTTTTATTTGGTTTTTTAATCTTAAAAAAATTCATTTTCTTCTTTATATTTTTCATATTAAATGACATTATATCATTTTTAAATATATTTTCTAATTTTATTAAGTTTTGACAAAATATTAACTAAATAACCCATCAACTTCAAACTCTAAATTTTCTAAATTTTTTAAATTTATATCTGCATCATTTGATATTCTATTTTCGTTAACAAAAATAGTCTTAAATCCAAGTTTTTTAGCCGGAATAATATCTGTTTTTTCTTGATCCCCCACAACTACGATATTTTTCGGTAAAAAACTATATCTTTCAGAAATCTCGGTAAATCTATTTCCTAAAGATTTTCTTTTATTCCCATCTCCAGACAAAATTTTCCCTTCAAATAAATTTTCTACCCCAAGTTCTTTCAAAGCATTTTGTATTCACACATATGCTCCATCAGATACCAACAAAAATTCATATTTTTTATTTAGTTTTTTTAAAATTTTTTTTGTATTTTCTTCCCCCTCAATAATTTGATGTGCATCTACATTCCACACAAAATCAAAATATTCTCGTCTCAATATGCCATACTCCTTTTCAATGGCTATGCTGATGTCTTCTCCATATTTATTTTTAATATCATCTAAAATTTTTTCAGCTTCTTTTTTTGTTTTTTTTAATTTTTTTCTAATAAATTTCAAAGCATTTCTTAAAATTATTTTCTGTAAACCAGAACCAGAAAAAGACCCATTTCTAAACCGATACAATGTGCCATCTAAATCAAAAATTATTAATTTACTTTTTTTCATTTTTCTCAATTAATTTAATTATCGTTTCAACTGCTTCTTTTGGAGTCTTACAAGCTACTGCTTTCATTCTTTTTCTAGAATCAAAATATTGTCCAGCCATTTTGTCTGCCCAACCTCCAGTGCCTTCTACTACAACAACCGGAATATTTAACTGATATGCTACTAGCATTTCGTTCATTGTCCCAGACCCACCAGACAAAGCAATCAAGCCATCACAACTATTAACCAAAACAAACTCTCTACCGCCACCTCTTTCCATACCAGAACAAATCACTACATCAGTATTTCCGTCTTTATCTCAAATATCTTTTCCTTTACCATAGGTTACTCCGATAGTTAATCCATCAGCCTTTTTTGCTCCACGTGCAGCTGCCGTTGACAAAGAATCTGTATCTTTTTCAGCCCCATAAATTGTAGTGCACTCTCTTTTTGCTATTTCATAACCAACTTCTTCTGCAAGCTGTGCAACTTTTTTAGAATACACAGTATCTGCAGCCGAACCCATAACCCCTATTTGTAATTTTCTTGTTTGTTTATTCATATTTTTTATATTATTTACTAAAATAAAACCAGCACAACGTGCCGGTTTTTTAAAAAGATATACAATTATTTTAAATCTTACAAGACGAAACCAACACGATAAAAATCATGATGATTATGTCTTTTTATGTAATTTAAATATTGCATATATATTTTTATTATATACTTAAATTTTATAAAAACAATAAAAATGTTAAAATAGTTCTATTATGTTAGAAAATTTCTTTTTAAACACAAAAGTTTTTTATATTTTAAATTCACTCTCACACCAAAATGATATTTTAGATAACTTTTTTATTTTTTGTTTATAATATTTAATCTTTATCATTATAATAATCTTTCTTTTTGTCTCTTTTAAATTTATTTGAAAAGACAAAGTTATTGAAGTAAAAGAATTTTTTATTTATTTTTCTGCAAGTATCTTTGCATATCTAATTACAAGCACCATCAAACATCTTGTAGTTGCAGAAAGACCATTTTTAATGCTAAAAAATATCCAAAATCTTGTTTCTCACCCAAACGTAACAGACTCTTTCCCTTCTGGGCACACAACTTTAGTATTTGCTTTTGCTATAAGTATTTATTTGTATAACAAAAAAATAGGAATATTTCTGATTATCCTATCTGTTTTTGTCGGTATAAGTAGAATTATTGTTGGTGTGCATTTTCCACTTGATATTTTTGTAGGATTTTTAATTGGTTCTGCTGTCCCCATCATTGTTCATTACTTTGTAAGTAAAAAACAATATGCAAAAAAATAATTTATATTTTTATACATTTATTATTACTTTTTTATTTAGTATTGCTTTTAGTTCTTTTGAAATAAATTTTTTATTTGAATCACTGTTTCTTATTTTAGTTTCATTATTTATCTATATTTTATATTATACAAAAACCAAACAAACAAACAAATATATAACTTTTCTCTTTATTGTTAGTCTGGCGTTTTTTCTCGGTTTTTTAAGATACTATCTTTTTGAAAAATTACAAATAAAACCTTTTTTGAATATGGAAGGACAACATATTACACAAAATTTACTAGTGAACGAAGAACCCGAAACAAAAACATATCATACAAAATTGATTTTAAAATTTCCAAAAGAAAAATTTAAAGTTATAACATGAGTCCCAAATTATCCAACATACCAATATGGAGATGTCGTTCAAATAGATGGTTTTTTACTTAAACCAAAAAATTTTACATCAAAAACTCAAAAAAACAAAAAAGGAGATCCCCGAATATACAACAACCAAACAACAAAAACATTTGATTATGTAAACTACCTTAAAAAAAGTCAAATTCTATATGAATTAAAAATAAAAAATATCAAAATCGTAAAACACAACAAGGGTGATTTTATCAAAACATATTTATATAAAATCAAAAAATACTTTATTTCAAAAATACAAAAACTAGTACCTGCTCCAGAATCATTTTTGCTCGGCGGTGTATTATTGGGAGAAAAAACAGATATGGGAAAAAATATGTTAAATGATTTTAGAAAAACAGGAGTTATCCATATTGTTGTTTTGTCTGGCTATAATCTTACTCTTGTCGCAGATTTTTTTACTAAAATATTTTCTATTTTTGGTATTGGTCTAGCTGGGACTTTAGGTAGTATTGGTATCATTTTATTTACCTTAATGACAGGAGCTTCTGCAACTATTGTAAGAGCCGCCATTATGGCTTTGCTCGTTATACTTGCAAAAACCACCAACAGAGAATCAGAAACTATAAAACTTTTGTTTTTAGCAGCATTTATAATGTTACTTTTTAACCCAATGCTTTTAATCTTTGATGCATCTTTTCAACTTTCATTTTTAGCCACTCTTGGATTAATAATTTTAAGTCCAAAAATCGAAAAACTTTTATCTTTCTTAATCCCAACTAATATTTTAGAAATAAAATCAATCTTAGCTGCTACTTTATCTACTCAAATATTTGTTTTACCTTTTATCTTATATTTAATGGGAGAAATTTCCTTAATATCACCTATAACCAATATTTTAATTTTAATTTTTGTTCCTTTAACTATGTTGCTTGGTTTTATAATGGTTGTAAT
>JALUMP010000069.1 GCA_027039745.1 Candidatus Parcubacteria bacterium | reverse complement strand
ACGGACGCAAAAAAAATCTGTAAAAGTTTAAATGTCCCTTTTGAAGCTTTTGATTTGCAAAAAGAATACAAGGAGTTTGTTTTTGACTATATGATAGGTGAGTATAAAAAAGGTAAAACTCCAAATCCAGATATTTATTGTAATAAGTATATTAAATTTGGTATTTTTTTAGAAAAGTCTTTAGGGCTTCGGGCAGATTTTATCGCAACAGGGCATTATGCAACACACGTAGTAAAACAAAATAAACATTATTTAGTAAAAGCTTTAGATCAAAACAAAGACCAAACATACTTTTTATCACAAATAAGTAAAGAAGCTTTAGAGAAAACAATTTTTCCAATTGGAGATTTTAAGAAAGATAAAGTTAGACAAAAAGCAAAAAAGTATGGGTTATTTACATTTAACAAGAAAGATTCTCAAGGAATATGTTTTATGCAAAAAGAAGTTGACTTAAAAAAGTTTTTGCAAAAATATATTGAAAAAAAAGAGGGGGATGTTTTAAATACATCTGGAGATGTTGTAGGGAGACATGATGGAGTAGTTTTTTATACAATTGGGCAAAGACATGGTTTTACTATTTTGCCAGAGTTTAAAACACCAAATCAAGAAAGACTTTTCGTGGTTCAAAAGGATTTTAAAAAAAATATTTTAGTTGTTGGAAATCGTTCTGATTTAGAAAAACATAAAAATATTGCTAAAAAAAATATCATAATTTCAGATTTAAATTTGTTTAATGAAGTTAACCTAGAAAAAGCAAAAAATTTAACAGGCAGAATTCGCCATAGGGGAGAGTTGATTAAAATAAATAAAATTTCACAAAAACAAAATAGTATTGAAATCCAATTTCAAAAACCACATACAGCAGTTGCTTCTGGGCAATTTTTGGCAATTTATCAAAATAATATCTGTTTGGGGGGTGGTGTGATAGTTTATTAATAAGATATAAAAAATACAGAACTTTAAATATTAAATTATTTTCATAAAGTCAACAAAAAATAAATTTGATTTTTTAAAAAATAAATGTAACATAAAAGTTGTATGAAAAACAAAGGTTTCACTCTTATAGAACTATTAGTTGTCATAGCAATTATAGGAGTATTATCATCTGTTTTAATTTTGGTTATAAAACCAAGTGATCAAATAAACAAAGCAAAAGCTGCAAAAATTGCTAAAGATTTAAAATTAATAGAAAAAGCTTTTCAGCTTACAGCCGCAGATGATATGGAAAATTATAATTTGTATCCTACAGAAAGTGAGCTTGGTTTGGGTAATAATCCAAAAATTATAACTTTGGTAGAGAATGGTGCTTTAAGATATGTTTCAAAAAATATAAAACCAAATCTTGGAACTCATATTTATAGGTATGATAATGATAATGACATATATCCATATTTAAACAATTGCCCTGGTGGCAATAATTATGGTGGTGTAAATGTATTTATATATCATGGGTTTTTAGATTATCCAGAAATATTAACAGAATTAGACAGAATGATAGATAATTCAGATGGTTTAAGGTGTGGTAAAATTAAGAGGGTTGACAATGATATATCATTTACTTTAGATGATAATCAATAAAACCTAAAAGTTTAGAATGTCATCCAAAGTTGGTTGCGAAATATTTGGGTTTAGAAGTGAAACAGCTAATTTTAATTCTTCGATTTCTTCTTGATCTGTTTTTGATAAGTCTTTTTCTTCAATTTCTTTTTCTGTGCTTTCTATTCCAAGAGCTTTTTGCAGGCGTTCATTTAGAGCTCTAAATTCAAATTTTCTAAACAAAGCTCCAGTTTTAGACAAGTCTAGAGTTTCTTTAAAGTGTTTTTTGGGTAGAGAAAAATCAATTGGCACATCTTTTTTAATCGTTGCAAGAGCCTTTGAAAATAATGCCTCTTCCTCGCCATTTTTTAAAAGTTTTATTATTCTTGGAGTTATGCGACCTTCTTTATAGTTTTCTACAAAATATTCGTTACCTTTTTTTAATGCTTTATATATTTCTTCAATGGTTCCAAAATTTACAATTAAGTTTGTAGCTGTTTTTATACCAATTCCTGCAATACCTGGAATATTATCAGACGGGTCTCCAGCAAGGCCCTTATAGTCTATTATTTTTAAAGCACTAAAACCATATTTTTCTTTAATACTTTCTTGGTCATAAATAATAGTATCGTTAATACCTTTTTTTAGAGTATAGATTTTTACTCTTCCGTTGTCTGCAAGTTGAAAGGTATCCATATCTCCAGAAGCAATAAAGATTTCGTTTTCTTTATCATGTTTTAACTTTTCTGAAATGGTTCCCAAAATATCATCTGCCTCAAAACCCTCTTTGTCGTACATAGGTATTCCAAAAGCTTCAAAAATTTCTCTAGACTCTATTATCTGGTCTATTAAAGCATCGTCTGTTTTTTTTCTTCCTGCTTTGTAGTCTTCAAAAGCCTCGTGGCGAAAAGTTGGTTTTGGGAGATCATAACAAGCTATTACATAATCTGGTTTTAATTCTGAAATTATAGATATAAGCATAGCTGAAACTCCATATAAAGCTCCTGTTGGCTTACCGTCTCTTGT
>JALUMP010000068.1 GCA_027039745.1 Candidatus Parcubacteria bacterium | reverse complement strand
ACTAACTTCCATAATAAAAAAATTACATTTTTTGGGCGATTTGCAATTGCTTGATAAATAATTTTGTTTACATTTTTCTACAACAAAAATTTTATTTCTAAATGTAAAGCTAACTTTATCTCCATCAGTGATATTTTTGAAATCGACAATGTTTTTTAAATTTGTGTAATATATTCCATTTTTTACTATTGCTGTTCTACAATTTTGATTGTAAGGAAGATTTTTTAATTTAATCTCTTCCCCCTTTTCATTTATTGGGTACCCTCTGCTGTCAAAATAACAAATATTTCCATTCATATCTTCTCTTTGGAAAATTTGTTTATATTTATCTATTATACCTGTTTTTATTCCTTTATTATATATATCTTTTGCACTGTTTGCGAAAGAACCATTTATAAGACTATTAATAGAATATTTTGAATTAAAGTCTATTTTTTTCCATATAAAAAAACTTGGATTTTTTTTATATACAGTTGATGCTTTTAATAAACTCATTCCTGGATTTTCTTTTGTCAATATTAAAGCTTCTTTGTTTACGATTAAAGGAAAAGATGTGGGACCTTTTAAAGATAAAAAAACTTTTGCTTTTTTTGGATTAGAACAATTATCTGACCAATAATTTCCACAATTTTTAATTATACCTTTTATTCCATCCCCTGCTAAAAAGAATTTTTTTCCTTTTGTTAAACTATTTAATGCATTTAATGAATTTATTTTTAGAAGATGTTGACCTTTTTTTATTACTATTTTTGCATTCTTACAAGTTTGACCTTCTGGTAGAAAATTATTTGGAATTTCATCGCCATCTATATTGATAAAATGTGAGTTTTGTAAAAAACAAGGTTCACCATTATTATCTACGGATAGTAAATATTTTTTATTTTTATATTTAAAAGAATTCGATAAAGTAGAATATGCCTTGCTTAAAACATCTTTTAGTGTTCTATTCTGATCCTTTTCTGAAATACATGTCTTTAGTGAGATGTTATTTTCTTGTGAAATTTTTAAAATTTTTTCTTTAAATGTTATTGTTTTATTTATATCTTGTTGAGATTGTTTTTTTATCTGCTTATCAAAACTAACTTCTTTCCCCGCAACTCTAAAAAGATATACGGCTATAAGAAGTCCTATGATCAAGATTGCTATCCCAAATATAGTTTGTTTCTTTTCCTCTAATAATTCAAAATTCATAATCTTGTTTTCAATAGCTTAACTATTTACTTCTCCTGTTTTTTTATATTATACAATAAAAACATATAAAAAGTATTATAATGAAATAATTTTTTGAAGATTTTAAGCAGAACTCCTAATGGTCTTTAGCCGTTGGGCTGAATGCTTTTTATAATTAATTTTGAATATTATAACTAGCTTAAAATATGATATAACTACATTATGTTAGTAAATAAATCCTACAAATCTCAGATTAAAATCTCTCAGCAACAAAAAGAAAATGTTGATTATGGAATCTTTCTTTTGAATCAGGTGTATAATTTTATGATTGACTTTTGCCTAAAAGAAGAAAATCAGAGGTTGTTAGTTGAAAATAATTTTGGAAAATTTATTAATATGGAATCAAAAAAAACTTGTAATAATTATAAAGAGATCAACTCTAAACTAAAATTTGAAAGAGAATGGACCGTCCATCTTGTAACACAAAGTTAGATAGAGATCTTAATGCAGCTAGAAATATTCAAGAATTAGGTATGATGCAGCTTCAGTCTGGGGCAAGACTATAAATAGTTCAAAGCTCTAAGTTGTAGATAAAAGAACAATCATGTTCTAATATTTTATAATGCAATCTTTTGAAGCCCAATCGTCTTTAGCGATTGGGTGGTTCACTAACCCAAAAATGGATTATTAAAAGAAAGTAAGTTGAATTTTTTCATTCGAACTTAGCTCCTCTGTTATTTTTTGAATATCCGAAGATATACCTTTTACTTTTCCTGTTCTTTCTATTTTAGTTGTTTTTTTACCTCTCGTAAGAACCTCAAACCCAAATTCTATAGGTTCAATTTCAATTCTTTCAACTATTTTTTGATTTGAATTATACTCAGACTGTGTTGTTTCGCAAAATTCAAATTCTAATTCTTCATATTGCGGAACTTCTTCATCTAAAATAATTTCAGTTTCCACTTCTATATCAACATCTTCTGTTTTTTCAGGAACAGCAATTTTAAATGCTTCAATATTATTTTCTTCTAATAAATCTATATATCTTTGTTCTAAAGAAGTCCAAGGTCTAGCTCTTCCCTCTTCAATAACCAAGTCAGCAAAATCTGGTACTTCTAAGTCATTTAAACCTTCTGATAATCTTTGTGCTAATTCTATTTCAATTGAATCAACAGCAAAGCTTTCAACACCATCTTCACTATATATTTCACCCTCGACAATTTTTGATGCAGCAATTTTTTCTGAAATTAATTTCATTGCAATTGCCTGCACTCCATTATGACATAAGTGTGTAATATGAACATCATTTTTTTGAACTACTGCTCTATATGGTCTGCGACTAGCTTGTATTATTTCACGAATATTGTATTCTTCTTCATAAAAGACCACTTCTGGATATTGAGGAATATCAAGTCCAGTTGCAACTCGTTTATAAGGAACTAAGACAACATCATGTTTTTTTGAAGCTGAAACGAACCAATCATTTAGATTTTCCGATTTGACACTTTTACTAAGAATACCAAAACTAACAGAAGGCATATTGTTTTCAAGAACTTTTGCAAGTCTTAAATTAGCAAAGGCTGTTTCATTAAAGTATGTATAAACCATAACTTTTCTACCTTTATCTAAATTGTCTTTTATTATATCTAGTAATTTTTGTTCTTTTCCTGTGACAAAATTTTCATTTGTATATATTGCTGGCACATCAAGACGAGCCAATTCTTCACCTCTATATCGTAACGGAATAGAATATTCTTTAAAAGGATTGTTGCTTATGTACAACATTGCTTTTGTTAAACCAGCTAATGATGGTTTAATTCTATCCACTTCTCCTCTACCGATATTTAGTTCTTGAATTACCGTTTTTGCTTCTTTTTGCAAATTGCTGATTTTTTCAATAACCTCATTTTCAATTGGTGCCAATGTGACACTTTCACTGTATCTAGGCATTGGGTAATTTAAATCTTCAATTTTTCCCCAAATTGTAAATGGAGATAAATGATGCATAATTAAAGCTGGGTTGATAACCGCTTTTTCTTGTGGAGTACCTTTACCTTTTTTATTCGAAACTCTTTTTCTTGCACCATATGCATCAATCCATTTGATCAATCCTTGGTTTTGAATATCAAAACCCCATTCTTTAAGTCTCTTTGGCATTACTGAATACAAAAGATAATAAAGAGATGAGGCATAACCATTGCTTAATGTTCCGGTCATTAACATTTTATTCCTAGAAATTTTAATAAGATCTCGCATAAGTTGAGTTTGATTACTTGCGTCAGAACTCATGTTGTGAGCTTCATCAATAATCAAAAAGTCAATAGCTTTTTTCCATTTTAATTTTCTTCTGAGATATTTCCCAAAGGATTCTTTTGGCTTTAAACCTTTTTCTTTTAAATAAGGTGTTTTTGCTTTTTTTGCTCCCCATCTAAAATTTCCTGATGTATTAGTTCTTGTTAATGGAAAAATAATTTTTTCTCCACAAGAAGCACAAGAACTTATACTTCTATTTTTACTAATACTACTTTTTCGCTTTAAAATGATATCATCATTTTCTTTTCTAAGTCTTTTATTCCAAGTGTCAACATCTCTCTTTGTAAAGAAAGCACCACAATTTGGACATTTATTAGATTTTATTTGAATCATCTTATTTTGTCTTTTTGCAGTGTCTTTGGAAAGTATGTAAACAAAAACTTTGTTATCAGGGACAACATCATTAACCATATCATCAATATCATTTAGATTTCTAACAATTTTGGTAGTAACATTATCTCCTAAAACTTTTTCAGCTTCTTCTACCATTTTGTGAAGATGTTTTGCTCCATCTGTTACAAATAAAGTCTTCATTCCTTTTGTGTATTTTGTCTTTAATAAAAGATTACATACACTAAAAGAAACCTGCGTTTTTCCTATTCCTGGCTCACCATTATATATTGAAAAATTATAATTATTTTGAGCTACGAAATTACCAATTGTTTTAATTATTTGACCTGGTAAATCAACACGGTTCCCTTTTGATAAAATATCTAAAAAAGGTTCTAATTGAGTTACATTTGTTGGGTCAATAATTGAACCAATTCCTTTTAACATTTTGTTCAACTCTTTAAGGTTGGCTTCTATAAAATTAGAAGAATTTTCATGAGACAATGTATATTCATCTTTATAAAAGACCATTTGTCTGTTTTCGAAATATTCTTCTTCTACATCACCATTCTTTTTTGTTACTTTTAGAGTAGAACCTTTTATTAAAGCATCTCCTCTGTCTGTATATAAATCTCCTTGCAACAAACCAGATGTTAATGCATTAACCAAATGTGCATTTGGTAGTGGCAATACTGGTTTTTCTACTTCTCTATTACTATCGTTTTCCCATTTTGGCACCAGGTCTTCATTATTATAATTAAACCCTCTGCTTAATAAGCCTAAATAGTGACTCGAAATAGGTTGGAATGGTAATTTTGTTTTTTCAAAATGTTTTCGAACAAATAAATCATCACTTAATTCAGAAATAATCTCTGTATCTTCTCCATCAATAAAATCTTTGTGTAAATTGTAAAATTCTGCATAAGCTTTTATATATGATGTTTTATAATAATCACCATTTTTTTTCACAACTAAATGGTAATTGTCCATGTACAAAATTTGTACAGACATTATAAAAGAACAAAAATCAAATGACAAATCATTATCTTTCATAAAATCAGAATTATTCATAGAAGCTAATGCATTCTTTGGATGTTCAGATATTTCTTTTTTTGTTCTTTTCTTCTCTTTTTTAAACTCTAACATAATCTTTTTTGCTTGCACAATTTCTTCTGCTTGCTTAAAAACATTTTTATGTTTTATAAGTGATTTTCTTAAAAAATTTGTAGATTGGTGGGCTTGCATAAGTACAGTCCCTTCTGGAACAGCACCAGATCTTAAAGATGCTTCAAATGATTCCCCTATATGAAGAATATTGGAAAATCTTGCACCATTCATCCAAAAATATTTAAAAAATACTTTATCTTTTCCTAAAAGTCCAACTTTTCTTTTAAAAAGTTCTTCTGTCTGCACAACATAAATAATGTTGTTTCCGTTTATCTCATAGTCTTCTATTAACTTATCATTAGATGAGTAAACAACACTATAAGAATTTCCTAAATTAAATTTCATATTTTCTCCTTAGCTAAGTAGACATCATTAAAATTACTTCCCGTCGAAAGTTGATGTAAACTTTATATTATAAAAGAAGTTTGTTTTTTATTTTTATTTAGCAGAAAAACCATTGAAGTTTTTATCATAATCCAACAGAAGACGTCACCTTTTAGAGCGGAGAGGCTCACTTGGAATTATTAAAATTATAAGTTCCTATCCCATATAAAAAACTTCTAAAATAATTATTTAGTTCTGGAATACCTTTTATTGGATTTGTTACAATTACTTCATTCTTATTTACTAAAAAAGTAGTTGGATACATTGAAGTTTGAAATTGTGGATATTGAATTGTTTCTTTTGCATTTAAGTATGCTACTATGAAATTGTTTTTTAAATATCTTGTAAACCATCCTTTATTATTTAAAATCGAAAAATATTGAATGCAATATTTACAATTTTCAGAATAAATAATAAGATATATCGTTTTATCTTCTTTTTTAGATATTACTTTTGCTCTTTCATACGAATACAGTTTTATTCCTGTGTTTTTTAAAAGAAAAAAAGATTTTCTTTTTATTTTTAATTCTTTTTTATAATTAATTACTACATTCTCTTTTTTCTTAATAGCCATCGGTTCTTTTTTCTTAATAGCCATCGGTTCTTTTTTCTTAATAGCCATCGGTTCTTTTTTCTTAATAGCCATCGGTTCTTTACCTACATCAACAGTATATATTGTATCAAAAAAATTATCAGTATGAGCACTTAATATTAATGGGATAAAAATTAATACACAAAATTTTAATATTTTCATTTTTTACCTTTTATAGTATATTTTAATTATTATAACAAGAAATTCCTTAAAGTATGGTATAGTTTTTATCCTAAAAAGGCGATATCTCTTATTGAAATTAGGTGAAAGTCAGAGACAAAGTATTAAGCTAAAATAGCATCCATCTTTTTTGCTGCGAGCTTCATTTTCGCAATGACATCACCTCTTTGTGGTCTTACATCACCTATCTTTGATATAAAATGTCTTGTTGTTATTTTTTGTAGACCTGTTGTATATGCCATATTTAAAACCTCTTTAACTATCTTTTCTATATCTGAACCAGAATAACCTGCTTCTTCCTCTCCCCCATACCTTTTTACAATTTGTTTCATTCTTTTATGAATAGCATCATAATTTAGATCTTCAATATAATCTTTTCTTTTTCCCCCCAATTTTCTTCTAAGATGCACTTTAAAAATTGCTTCAACTTCTGATTTTTTTTGAGGAAAATCAACAAAAAACATTTCATCAAATCGTCTAATAAGTTCCCCCCTGATATTTGAAATATCATTTGCGGAAGCAACTGTTAAAACGGGTGCAATATTCTCTTCCATCCAAGTTAATACCTGACCAAAAACTCTCATTGCTTGTTCTCCACCTTTTGTCCCGGCTTCTGTACCAGCAAATGCTTTTTCCACTTCATCTATCCAAAGAACACAAGGAGCAATTGCTGATGCTAATTTCAAAGCTCTTTTTGCAGCAACTTCTGGCTCAGTAGAACCAAAAATTAAACTCATATCCAATTTAAGTAAAGGAAGATTGTAATAAGAGGCAATTACTTTTGATGTTAGCGATTTTCCAACACCTGGCATACCAAACAAAAACAATCCTCTCGGTGGAATGACACCCCATTCTTTTGCTTTTTGCATATCTGAAAATACTTTTTTTCTAATTTCCATCCAAGCTTTTAAATTCTCTAGCCCACCTATATCTTCAAAATGAAAAGAGTCATTATCTATTGCTTCAATAACTCCTGATTTATTTATTATTTGTCTTTTTTGTTTAATAATTGAATCTACATCATTATTATCAATAAATCTTTCTTCAGACAAAACTTTACTAATTGTTGAATATATCATTAAAATAACTTGATCCTCACTCAAACCATTTAAACTTTCTATAAAAAATGACTTTGTTACTTCATCTAAATCTATTTCATTTTCTTTAAAAATTCTTTCTATCATCACATTTATTTCTTCTCGTGATGGGTAAGGTAATTCGAAATAATTAACATACTGTGTAACATCTTTTGGAATTAATAAACTTGTTGAAACTGTGATTATTGTTAGTGGTAAATCTTTTTGTGTAATACTTTCTATAACACCCAATAATGATGAAATGTTTTCATTATTACCCATAAAATTATGTAAATTTTGTATAATAAAAATAGTTTTTTTATCAACTTCTGTCATCATTTTTAATATTTTTTTAAAAGATCTTTCTTCTGAAATAATACTTTCATCTTTTACACTTTTCAATCCTGTAAATTCTGACCATACAAGTAATTCGTATATAGAAGTTTTATTTGCCACATCTTTAATAATTTCCATACCTCTTTTATGTTCTTCCGTTTCTATATAAATAAGAGGTACATTACTTAAAATTGAATTTTTAATATCTTCTTTTGTTTTATTTATTAAATTCATTACATTCCTTCATTTTTAATTTCTTTTTCTGCTAAATATTCAACATAATCCATTTGTGGCTTTGAACCATGCTCTTTTAATATTGGAGTGTTAACATCTTCGAATTTATTGTCGTCATTGACGAATAACCCATTTTCAAATGTATGAATTGCTACTAATGTTTCTTGGAAAATAGAATGGTGACTTATTAAAGTTGAATTATTTATTGATATGGCAGCAGATTCTTTAATATTTACCCATTTTATATTTTCCATTTCACACTCTGAATTATCTTCAATCTCAACAGCATTTCCAATTCTTGTTACAAGACTATTCTCTCCACTTAAAAATATTTTTGAATTATGAAACGAAAATGGACTCTTCTTAATGTCTTTTATTATGAATTCTTTTATATTTATCAATGCTTTTTTAATGCTCATCCCTTTAAATAAATTTTCCAATAATAGGTTTGTGCCTATTATTTTTTTCAAAGAACCTTCGGCTTTTAAAGCTTCATTACAATTTGATATTTTTAAATCTTCAAAGAATATTTCATTCTCTTGTTCTTCATATAATTTTATTTCTCCATTTTCAATATTTTTTTTTTTTTTTTTTATTGCACTTTCGAAATATTCAATTGCTGTATTTTTAAAATGAATTATTGAACTTGACATCTCTATTGAAATTTCTGAAATATATTCCTTTTCCCCTATGGATGTATCCATAATTAATATATTTGAATTTTCTACATTTAAACAAACTTTTTTATTGAATGGAATAATTCTATTTGTAGCTATAACTACTTCTTTTGAGTCTATTATGTCTATACTCCCAAACAATATGTTTAAATTTAAATCAACATTAACACTATCTTTTATATAAATTTCTCCTTCTATAATAATGTTTTTGCCACTATGCAATTTACTACTTAATAATATTTTATTGAATTTCAAAAAAATTAATGAATTATCATTTTTTCCACTTTCAATATTTATTTTAGTTTTTATTGGAATCAATTCTTTTTCTGAAAAATCTATATTTTCATACATAAATAAATTGTCTACTTTTGATTTTCTAATAAAATCTATAATTTCATCTCTATTATGAAAATTCAAAATTCCTTTTGATGTTTCTTTTGATAAATTTTCAAAATAATATTCATAAGATATACCTATGAAATTTACATTTTTTGATTCAATAAGAGAATCGCCTTTTTGTATCACTCCAATTTGTCCTCCTCTAAAAAAAACATTTTCCATTTTTAAGCTTGCCCCGTCTTCCACAACTAGAGTAATTCCATCAAAAATCACATTTGTTAAATTTAAAAAAGTATCTTTTTCTATATATATACATACAACATTTCCACTAGTATTTTTTTTGAACAAAAGATTTGATATAGTGGTCTGCCCATTTTTTATTTTAAATTTATCATCTACAAAGAATCTTGTTTTTTGCCTATGATACCCATGTATAATTGTATCATTAATTATTGAATTTGTTTTTGAATGATATGAACCTGCTATAAGTAAAAATTCATATTCAGTTAAATCTAAATACCCAGGCAAAGAAAAGCCTCTTTTCTTATTGTTTATTATTTTTTCTTTTTCTTCTTTTATTTTTTTTAATAATTCATCATCTGCATAACCAAACAATAATCTTTCTATATCTCCCGATGCTATCATTTTTGTTAGTATGAAGTCATTAAAATTTTTTTCTTTTATTAAGTCTAACAACTCTTTTTTGTTTTTTATTGAAACATTTGCATATTCGTCATATACTGGAATTATTGCTCTCATTTATTTTTACCTTTAAAGTTGATTAATGAAAATATAGATATAATCTCGGCAAAAAAGATGCATGGTTGGACAAAAGTTTAAAGGGTAAAGATGAAAAATAGAGAATTTAAAATCAACGAATTTATGAGTAGAGGTATAATAGAATCAAATATAGAGTTTTCTAAAACTCACAACTCACCTTTAAGTGTTGTAAAGTTATTTGAATAAAAATAATCAAACTCATACAATGCACCATCTTGATGTGGGTTTTCACCATAACGTGTCTGAAACGCTTTTTCTCCAACAATAAATTGTTTTTGTCCAA
>JALUMP010000067.1 GCA_027039745.1 Candidatus Parcubacteria bacterium | reverse complement strand
ATATAATAAAATAATAAATATGGAGGTGTGGCAGAGTGGTTGAATGCAACGGTCTTGAAAACCGTCATGGTATAAAAGCCATCAGGGGTTCGAATCCTCTCACCTCCGCAAAAAAAAACTTAGTTTACATAAACTGAGTTTTTTATATAAAAAATAGACATTTTTTTTTATTATATTATAATAAAAATATGATTAAACAAGGTGTTATATACGTAGCAGTTGGAAAAAAAAGTATTTTAGAAGTAAATAATTCTATTAATTCTTTGAAAAAAAATATGCCGGATATACATGTTACTGTTTTTACAGATGAATTAAAACTAATAACAAATAAAGTTGATTCTACTAAACTATTAAAATTAACTAATAATTTTAAATTAGACAGAATGAAATGTTTCTTACAATCGCCTTACAAACACACTTTATATTTAGATGCTGATACTTATGTTTGCGCAGATCTTAATGATTTATTTAGAATATTAAAAAAATTTGATTTTGCTGTTGCTCAATCACCAATTTCTTATGATTTTTTCTTAAAAGATATTCCAAATTCTTTTCACCAAATGAATTGTGGTGTAATGTTATATTCAAATTCAAAAACAACAACTCTTTTTTTAAAAAAATGAATAAAAACACATATAAAGTTAGAAAAATCTTTTAATCTCCCTGGTGATGAAACATCTTTTAGAAAAACAATATATTCATCAAAAATTAGATTTGCTATTTTTCCAAACACTTATAATTTCAGAATTAATACACCTAATATTATAAGAGATCCATTAAAGATAAAAATTATTCATGGTCATTCTCATAATATAGAAGATATACATAAAAAAATAACAAAGAAAAAAAATACGGTTTTTTATATTCCAAAAATAAAAAATAAAAATATTTATGATTGTATAATTAAAAAAATATAATGTTTATAATATTGACTTAAATCATTCATTTTGTTAAAATACCTGCCATGTTAAAAATCAAACTACAAAGAGTTGGTAGAAAACACAATCCATCCTATCGTGTTGTTATTACAGATAGAAGAACAGGTCCAAAATCAAACAAACATGTTGCAATTGTTGGAAATTATGATGCTATTAGAAAAACAGTTAACCTAAAAAAAGAAGAAATTTTAGATTGAATTTCAAAAGGGGCTCAACCAACAGAAACTGTACATAATATTTTAATAAAAGAAGGTATTATAAAAGGAGATAAAAAAAATGTATTACCAAAAAAATCTCCAGTTATAGATGAGGAAACTATTTCTAAAGCAAAAGAAGAAGAGGAAAAAAAGAAAGAAACAGAAACAGAAAAAGAAGATACTAAGGGAGAAGAAAAAAAAGAAGAAGAATAATAAAAAAAACACTAATAAAAATTAGTGTTTTTTTTATTGTTTTTTTTATGGTAAGATGTGCTCGTTAAAATCCCCTCGTAGTTTAATGGATAAAACAAGCCCCTCCTAAGGGCTAGCTCCAGGTTCGATTCTTGGCGAGGGGACAAAAATAAAGTTAAAAAACACAAAAAAACTTTTTATACTTCATCAATTTTATGCAATGTATATTTATACATCTTATAAAATTTCTTTGTCTAAAAAGTTTTTTTGTGTTTTTTAAGACTTTATTTTAATTAATATAAAGCTGATTTTATTTACTACTTTGCTATACTATATATTAATGCTTCTAATAAAAAATAAAAAAGCAACTTTCAATTACGAAATATTAGAAAAATTTACAGCTGGAATATCTCTATATGGTTTTGAAGTAAAATCTCTAAAAAAAAAGATGGGGTCTTTTGAAGGGTCTTTTATAACTATAAGAAAAAATAAAAAAAATCATAATGAGTTATTTTTAAAAAATTTTTATATTCCACCATATCAAGAAAAAAATACTCCTCAAAAATACGATAAATATCGTTTAAGAAGACTCTTGCTTCAAAAAAAAGAAATAAAAAAACTTGTAGAAAAAACAAAATCTGATAACCTTTTAATTATCCCAACATCTTTTATACAAACAGGCTATCATAAAATAAAATTAGAATTTGCTTTAGCTCGTGGAAAAAAGAAATATGATAAGAGAGAAAATTTAAAAAAGAAAGATTTAAAAAGAAACCTAGAAAGAGACTATAAATTAAAACTAACAAATTAAAATATGTTTTTAAAATCACAACAATTACAAAAACTTCGTCTTCCAGACTTTTTTACAATAGTTGGCCTATCATTTGCTATTTTTTCTATTTTTTTATCATCCCAACATTTGTTTTTATTCGCTTACCTATCAATACTTGCTCAATATATTTTTGATATTTTAGATGGTATTGTGGCAAGAAAATTTGGTGGTGGTATTTTGGGTTTATTTATGGATAGTTTTTCTGACTATACATCAATTATAGCTGTAGTATTTTTTGGTTTTTTTCTTGGTGCTACTAATATACTTTTTATTTTATCTAGTATTTTATTTATTGTTTTTGCTGCTGTTCGCCTTTCTTTTTTTACAAATAGATCTCTAAATAAAAAAACTGATTTTATTGGGCTACCAACAGTTTTTGTTATTTTTATAATATCAACTGTTCTTATTTTTAATTATTTTTTAAGTTTTATT
>JALUMP010000066.1 GCA_027039745.1 Candidatus Parcubacteria bacterium | reverse complement strand
AATTAAAAGACATTAATAATGATAAAATAACACAACGAATAGAATTTAAACAAAAAAATAATCAAGAAAACCATAAACTTCAAATAAATAATAATTCAACACAAAATACACAAACTACTCCAACCAAGAATTTTCCTAAAAACATAAAAATTAAGCCAACTATTGACACCTCTAAAAATACAATATCTGATGATGATAACAAAAAAAACAATAGCACAATTAAAAATACTGGAATTTATCAAAAAACACTTAAAAGCAGTTTTAAATTCACCAACATTATTTCAAAATAAAATAAAATAACTAATAAAATAAAAAAAAAAACACAAACAAAAACAAAAAAAAAAAGTAATAAAAAAAAAAAAAAAAAAAAAAAAAAAGCTGTCATAAATGTTATCAGAAAAAATATTACCAATATTTCTACAGATCCAAAATATTTAAAACAACTTCAAGATACTGCCGAAAAACAAATTAATAAAAATTTTGAATTTAATGAAATTGTTAATCAAGAAATGACATCTGGAATAGCAGAAGCAGTTGAGCTTGCAAAATGCAGACAACATGCTTCTAATTATTACAAAGCAAAAGTTTCAAAAATTTATAATAGATTAAGTTTAGTCCAAGATAAAATAAAAAAAACAATGATAACTTATAATCTATGAAAACAAACTATACCACAACTTGATCCCTTAGTTGATAAAATAATTAATATAAGATATCAATTAGGTTTAGATTATATCTCTGGTGGTTTTTATGAATTATCAGCATTTCTTAAAGAAAATGATATAGAATTTAAAAAAGAAAAAACTTGCGAAGAAATTACAAAGACAACTTTTGAAATGCAATGAAATGATCATAGATATCGTTTAATTCATGCCGATGAATATTCTTGACAAGCTCTACACCAAATTAAAATTATAAAACATCCAATTATTGAAGAATTTAGCGATCCAACTCCTTTTGACCGTATATTTATTTTCTTCTTACACTGTTTATTTGATCCAGAATATGATAAAAATAGAAATCCAAGAGTCCCATATTTTAAACACAATGGAGAAAAATTAGATTGACCAAAAGGTGATCACGGACAATTTATGGAATGTAAAAGCGAATATAACCCTTTTCTTAATTAAAAAACATTAAATAAACATACTATACCTATGAAAAAAACAATTATCATTATTATAATAACTATCATTTTATTTGGTTATTTTTCTTATAAAAATTTTTATCAAAATAATAAAACTATTGTTGGACAAACTACTGTTAATAAAACCACTGACCAATTATTAGAACAGCAACAACAAGAAATTAAAGCCACTAACAAAAAGATCAAAAATTTAAAAGAAAGCACTGATTTCGATCCTAAAACAGCCAGCCCAAAAGAAGTTTCTAAAAAATTAGATAAATTTGTTGAAGAATTTGAAAAAATAAAATAATTTTTTTTAATTTTAATAATTGCATTAAATTTAAATTTAATTAATACACAAAAAGTTATGTAAAAATATATAAAAAATTATAATATTGTTTTTTTATACCACCATATTAAACAAATACCCAATCAAAATAATTCCAAAAGTTACAATACTAAAGAATGTAACAAGGAGTTGCCATTTCATTACTTTTTTTAAAATAAGAGCTTCGGGTAAAGAAATACCGACAACTGCCATCATTAAAGCCAAGGCTGTTCCAAATGGAACCCCCTTTGCAACTAAAGATTGAATAATCGGTATTACTCCACTTGCATTTGAATAAAGTGGAACAGCTAAAACAACTGCAAGAGGAACACTCCACCACCCAGCTTTTTGTAAATACTTTTCAAAAAAACCTTGTGGCACAAACCCATGAATTAAAGCACCAATACCAACACCAGCTATCACATATCAAATTATTTTTTTTGTAATATCAAAAGCTTCATTTGAAACTTTTTTTGCGATTTTTCCAAATGGTTCATATTTGCGTTCAAAAGTATTTCCCTGACTTTTTACTTTTCAGACAAAATCCTCTATATATTTTTCCATATGTAATTTTCCAAGAATAAAACCACCGACCATCCCAATAACAATTCCAGCCAATACATAAAGGATGGTTATCTTTAAACCAAACATCCCAACAAACAAAGCTAAAGCTACTTCATTGATAAGTGGTGATGTAATTAAAAAAGCAAATGTCACTCCAAGTGGTATTTCAGCTTCAATAAAACCTATAAAAAGAGGAATGGACGAACACGAACAAAATGGAGTAACTGCTCCAAAAATAGTAGCTAAGAAATAATCCAATCCATAAAATTTATGTTTTGTTAGAAAATCTCGTAATTTCTCAATTGGCAAATAGTAACGCAACAAACTCATAAAATGAGTTATAAAAATAATCAATGCTAAAATTTTCAGCGAATCATAAATAAAAAATTGCAAAGCATCTGCTGCATGTGTGCCAAAACTCAAGCTAAAAACATCAAAAGTTATATAATTTGCCAACCATTCAAAAGGATAAAATATATTCATAATAAATAAAATTAATTGTTATTAATACTAAACCATTGCTTTACTCTCTTACTAAATTTAAGATAAATCATCAAAAATGGTGCTTGGAATAAAGACATCATCGCAGGAAAAACCGCCAAATATTGACCATTTTCACCAAATACAGAAACCAGTATGGCAATAGTAAGAGCAATGTTTTTACTAACCGCGGTAAACACAACCGACTGATGATGTCCGTACTCAAATTTCAATATCTTTTTATTAACCAACAGAGTAAAAAATATTGTTATGCCATAAAAAATAACAGCGACCGGCAAAAGAAGTAAAATATCTTTATAATTTTTTGTAATAAGTCTTGCTTTTGATACAAATATAATAAACATCAAGGCATAAAGAGAGAGCGAAGTAACTATGGAAAAGTAAGGTTTTAAGTTTAAGAATTTTTCCGCACCATGTTTTCTTTCTATATATTCTCTCGTAACAACACCCAGTATAAGTGGCAAAATCAAAACGATTAAAAGATTTTTAACAATCAATAAAAACGGAATTGAGATGCCACTGCCTTGTACAAAAAAGTGACCAAATAACGGATAAGCAACGAGAGAAAGCAAAAAGGCAAAAGCAACAATCACCACACCGGATGGCAAGTGCCCTTCTGCCAAACCAATATATCCCAAGCCCATACTTGACGCCGGAGCGATTGAAAGCAACATAAGCGCCAATGCAATTTCTGAATCGGAGATAAATACCGATGTCAAAAACCACATAAATAAAGGAGCATAGACAAAATTTAATATCAGTCCTTCTACTAGAGGTTTTATTGATGCTTTTGTTTTTTTCAGGGAACTTAGCGAAAGATTTATCATCATTGGATAAATCATTATCAAAACAATGGGTAATATTATTTTCGACAAAAAGCGCAAGTCAAAGAAATACCCAAACGAGACACCCAAAAGCATTACGACAGCCGTGTAACTGAGAATGTTTTTTGACAAATTCTTTTGTATTTTCTTAATCATATTTGTTCAATTAATTACAATGCGCACAATGTGTTTCTACTTTTAAATCAACAGGTGTGATTTGTATCGTAGTGTGTTCTATGTCGTAAGTGTCGTGAAGAATCTTTTTTGACTCATTGAAGACTCTCCCGAGCTCGCCCCTATCTTTTATCTGCAAATGCACAGAAAGCATCGGAGTGTGTGAAGACGCAAGCCAAATATGTAAATCGCTAACATTTTTTACTCCATCTACTTCGCTTAAACTCTGTTTAATTTTCTCAAAATCCATGTCTTTTGGAACAGAATCAACAAGCGCATCAAAAGTCTCCTGTAAAAGCAAGTAAATACTTTTAAGTAAAACGATGGAAATTATGATTGATAAAATCGGGTCAACAATGTTCCAGTGTGTGAAATAAATTATCACAGCACCCACAATAACGCCGAGCGAAAGCAAAGAGTCTTGCAAGGAGTGGAGCCAGACAGCTTTCATATTTGTATTTTCTTTTGAACTTTTGCTTAAAATCAAAGTAGCGATGCTATTGCCGACAAGCGCCACCACTCCGGCTAGAAGCATCTGCCAACTTAAAACTTGTTCTGGATTTAGAAGGCGCAAAACAGCTTCATAGAGGATGTATATTGTCGCCACAAGCAAAATGAGTGTGTTGGTAAATGCGGCGATAAACTCCACTTTTTTGTAGCCGTAGGTTTTTTGCTTGTTTGCTGGACGTGCTGATGTCTTCTCTGCAAAATAACCGAGCACCATTGAAGAGATGTCTGTTAGATTGTGCACCGCCTCTGAAATAAGCGACAAGCTGTGAGATAAAATCCCAAAAACTACCTCGAAAACAACAATTCCCAAATTGATAACTATCGCAAGAATAAGTGCAGAGAGCGTTTTTGGCACTTCGCGTGTATGATTGTGTGACATATTATTTTGTTGATTATTTTATTAATAAAAAGATTTTCGCAGAAATAAGGACAAGCACCAAGCCAATCAAAATCTGGAAAACTTTTTGCCATTTTGGTGGGAAGATGCGGTCTGTTATCTCATAGATAAAGTGAATACCCGCCCACAAGATGATGCCGATAATTGCGTCGTGATACCAATTTGCAAATACAACATTCTTGCTAAGCTGATAATGCCAAGCAACAGTAAAGAGCGATGCAAAAAATGCCACGACAACATTACCAAGATAGACCTGCTTTATATTCATCTTGCCAACCTTGATAGCGAAAGGAATTTTAAGTGGTTTAAGTGATGTTCCGACAAAACCGATAAAGAACCCGCTAATCCACGGACCAAGTAGTCCGCAAGCTTTTTTGATTGTCGGATGTCCTTCTTCAAATTCCATTTCATACTTTTGGAAATGAATAAACATCAATCGCAAACCGTAAAGAATTGCCAAAATACCAAGAGTGATGACAAGTGTTGCATCGCTAACTTTTTCATAAAGAAGTGTTCCAAGCCATGAGGCGATAATGGTAAAAATCGGAATAACTATGAACAGTTTCTTTTTCATTTGTGCCGGAAGACCGGCAATCTTTTTTCTGTTGTGGAAAATAACCGTTAATGCTCCAAACATTATGACCCATAGAAAAATATCTATTGAATTTCTAATACCAAGCCTGAAAACGAATAAAAGTAATAGGATTGTGAAAAACCTATCAAAGCGAATTTTTAACCCGGCTGTTACCATACCGACTATTAAACTGACTATTGCAATATTTTCTAACATAAGCGTTTTTTAATTGATAATTATTTTATAAATGTTCTTGAATGACACTTTTAATTTCTTCTTCATCCGGCAACTTACCGGCTGTGATTATTGTGTCGTTAATTGCAAAAACTGGGCTACTCATTGCACCAAGTTCTACTAATTTAGTAATATCTGTAATATATTCTACTTCTAAATCAGGGCTTACTTCATTTGCAACCTTTTTCACTCTCTCATATAAAGCTTCGCAACCTTTACACCCCGATCCTAATACTTGTATTTTCATATTTATTTAATGATTAACTTTTTTAATGATTTAATATTTTTGTTTATAAATATATCATTGCTTTTATAAAAAACCTGTAATCCTTCTTTATGCTTTTTTACCAAATTCGCTTCTCATAAAACTTTCAAATGATGTGAGACAAGATTTTGTGGCAAATCCAAAAACCCCACAATCTCACAAACACATTTTTCTCCCTTCCGTAAAAAACATAAGATATGTAACCTATTTTCATCAGAAAGTGCTTTTAAAAAATCTACTTGCTTTGATAAATCTTTTTTCTTTTCTAAACTGATACATTTATTTTTCATATCAATATAAATTATATCAATTTATATTGATATATACAAGTTACAAATTTATAAAATAAAAAAACAGTTTTAAAAGCTATTTTTATATTTTTGTGAGCCTATTCGTGCTCGAACTGATAAAAATCCTTACCCATAATGTTATCGGTAGCTTTTTATATATTGATTAATCGACATTATTAGAACGCTATCAAAAAGTGACAAAAGTGACAGTTTTTTCACTTTTTTACCTTTTTATATTTTGTACTTGTTTTTTAAATACGGATTGCATTTTTATCATGCTTTCAATTAAAAAATTAATCATTTCTTCATGATCTTCGTCATTATATATATTAACATTATTTTTTTGTCATTTTATTCTAGATGTTACTTTATCATTCATTCTTTCTCATTCTAGATTGACACCAACCCCATCTTCAATTTCTTTCTTATTTTCATACAAAATATCAAAAGTCTTTTTATTTAAAGATTGTTCGCCTCTGTTAATATAAACTTCACACCTAGCATAATTTTTCGCTACAACTAAACTTATAGATACTCCGCTCATACCTAAAGCAACTCCAATTCATGCATCAGTTGTTGGACTTAAATTTTGAGTAAGGTTGCTTTTTTGACTAGCCATTTCTAAAAACTTTTTTCAAAAAGTTTTTCTAACTTCAAATCTTGAACCTCGTACCCGTTTATTTAAAACTTCTTCTTTTTGTTTTGATGCTATTTTTATAATATACTCTTCTGCATCTTCAAGTGGAATTATTTGTTTAAAATCAATTAGAACATCTTCTTTAAATGAATAAGGAGTTGCTTTAAAACAAGTCACATCAATCCCATTATTTAATAACCAAAGAGCTGTTGATGTAACCTCTTTTCTATATTCACCAGATACTAAAATTGTTCTTTGAGAATAACCGATATTTAAAACTTCGCCATAATCTTCATCGCCAAAAAAATCTATAAGTGATTCTTTAGCATTTTTAATTTCATTATTTGAAGACAGGTAATCAGAATATATTTGTTCAATATCATTTGCTGATAAACTAGAACAATAAGAGACATATTTTAAAGCCTGTCATACGACATCTCTTCCAGAGTCATCAAGCTTGTTTTCTATAATCACTAAATTTCCTTTTTTATCTAAAGCTAACAGATCAAGCCTTTCTTTCGTATCATCAAAACCGGAAAATTCTTTTTGGATAATTAGAAGTTCTTCACCAAGACATGATGGATTCTTTGCTATTCATTCTTGGAGATGTTGTCTTTCCTTAAACCCAGCAGTTTTAAAAGTTATTTTTTTAACTTCTTCAATATTATTATCACCTTTATTTACTTTATACATATTAAATATAATAACATTTTTTATTTTATTTTATAAATAATTAATTTTATTGTTATTTTATTGGGATAGTATTTATTTTTTATACTCTTTTTACTTACAAAACAAAAACAGCTTTAAAAGCTGTTTTTATTATTTTGTTAAGGGTTTTTTCTGCACCACAGGAGTATTTCCATTTTTTCAACTCATACTTCGTTTGAAAAAATTAGGTCACCCCAAAGAGTCACTTGAACTCTCAACTGATGGTGATTCCACGGAGAATCGGGGTCAAGTTTCTAAGCTCATCAATATTTTCACTTCGTTACAATGTTTCTTCACTAAGAACTTCCTCCCCGAGCTCAGCTATTTTTCATAAATTCAAAATATGCTTCCGCTTTTCGATTCACCATGCAAGCAAAGCAGTTTGCTTGCTGTGGAATCACATCTAATTTTAAAAAACACCCTGTCGGGTGCTTAAAAATTGATGTGATTCCACGGAGAATCGAACTCCGATTTCCAGGATGAAAACCTGGCGTCCTAGCCGTTAGACGATGGAACCAAAAATATATTTTATTTTATAACTAAATAAAATACAACAAGCATTATAACAAATATTGCAAAAAAGTAAAAAACTTTTTTATTAACTTTTCCAACTTTTCCTGATTTAAATAATAATTGAAAAGGAGATTGGATATCTAACTGATTAACGGAAGGTGTTCCGATAATTTCATCTAAAAACTCATTTAAATCACTATTTTGATTATTAATATCCTCAATTGAAGAATTATTTTGAGCCAGTTCTCTTACAGCATTTTTAAATTCTTGTGTAGTAGTTTTATCTTTCCCCCCAAGTTTCTTGTGTCATTTAATAATTTGTTCTTTTGTTAAAGATTTTGGATTTTTTTCACTACCACCAAAACCAACTACCATTCCTAAAACTTTTTTTCCGCTTTTTTCAAGATCTTTGGCTGCTTTCTGTGTCTCTAAATCAGAACGAACAACCTTAATACCAAAAGAAGATTTTTCTAGCTTTTTATCAATTATTGTTGGTGCTTCCATATTCATATATCAAAATTATACCAAAAATAAAAGAAAAAACTTGTTTTAAAAAACAAGTTTTTTCTTTTATACGCAATTACTAATTACTTTTTTCTCGTCAATACTTCTTCTTTGCAAACTCTTATCATCTCGATTGTTCTTTCTTATAGCATCCTTTAAATTCTCTAAACTACCAAAAGCAATAACATTTGGATTAATCTTTATAGTAGATTTTTTTATATCATTATTTTTTTCAAAAGTCATATTTTTTTAGATTTTTTAAAATTAAATAATATTTATTTTATATTTTGTGATCCTAGTAAAGTTTCCAACTTATCTTTTCCGCTTTTATCTACCAAATCCTGCATAACATTATTAAATTTCACTAAATTTTTATCGGATGTATTTATAAACTGAATCCATAACCTCGTAACCCGACTGCTATCATATCCCTTTTTTCCCGCTTCTTCTATTATTCTACTAATATTTGTAGGATGAAAAAAATCTGTAACTTCTTCAGAAAAACTATCTCTAAAAGCAAATTGAACACTATCTAATAATATATTATTTTTTACCCTCTTTTTTCCCCTTTTATTTTTGTTTTTTTGTTTATTGTATATGTTTTCCATATAACATTATATTACATTATAATAGTCTTATTGTCAAGCTTTGATTTTTACAAAATTCTGCTATAATACAAAAGTCTTTTTAAGTTAAGACACATCAAATAATATGGTGGCTATCGTATAACGGTTATTACTCCGGTTTGTGGTACCGAAAATCCCAGTTCGATTCTGGGTAGCCACCCAAAAAAAGAAAAGAAAGAAAAGAAAAAGAAAATGCTACACATTTTCTTTTTCTTATAAATAAAATTTTTATAAATTAATATCTTCTTTACATCCTATTATCTTATTAGCCTTAGCTCTGGTTGTTTTATACCATCAGCCTGATGGTTTATTCATACCCCACGGCTTTAAAATCTCGTCTGAATATGCCGTTTGGAACGCACGGACAGCTCGGTCTGTTACTGGTCCATAGTAACCAGTTATCTCAGAGTAGTTGTAGAAGCCAAACTTCTTAAGGAATGCTTGGATTTTTGGTATTTCACTTCCTCTTTGTCCTTTGTGATGGTACTTAGTAAAGAATGGACAGTTCTTAGTATCAAGCAATTCGTTAATCTTTTGTTCAGTCTTTTTATCCTGTTTTTGTTGTGTTTGAGCTGTTTGATTTTCGTCTTGCTTTGCTTGTTGTGCTTTTTGTTCTTCGTTTTGCATGCCTTCAAGCTGTGATTTTTCTTCAAAACATCCCACGAGTTTGTTCGCTGTGTAGCGAGAAGTCTTGTACCAGCGTCCTGTCGGTGTGCTGATGCCCCATGGCTTTAATATTTCGTCTGCGTATACCGCTTGAAACCTCCTTACAGCACGGTCAGTGATACTTCCGTAATAACCAGTAATTACATAATTATAATAACTTCTTTGCTTTAAAAAGATTTGTATTTTACGAACTCCTAACCCTCTATCACCTTTCTTTAAATAATAAATAAAGATTGGACACTTATTTTTGCTCAGCTCATTTGATTTTATACCTATATTAAATTTTGGATTATTTATATCAGTTCCTTTTTTTTGTTCCTCTTTGTCAGTATAACCATCTCCATCTGTATCTTTATCTTTTTTATCATCATTCTCGTCTTTGTATTTACACAAAGACTGTTTATGGGTTCCAATATCTGAAAAATTAATAGCATTAGAATCCTTACATGTATAATTAATATTTCCATAAGAACCTCCATTTCCATGTCTTTTACTGGAATGAC
>JALUMP010000065.1 GCA_027039745.1 Candidatus Parcubacteria bacterium | reverse complement strand
ATTAAAAATAGGTAAACATATGTTAAATATTGTAAGAGGTGATTTAAAAAACAAACCTATAACATCTGAAAGATTGGCTTCTTTTTTTGAAACAAAAAAAAATAATCTAGAAGGAACCTTATATATTGGTTATCCAATTATTGGAACTGCTAATGGTGGATTTCAAATTGACTCTCTCTTGGTAACAAAAGAATATGGCTTAATAGCTTTTCATTTAGAAGAAGGTACTGATACAAATATTAATTACCAAGATATTCAAGACGAATATTATACAAAAATACAATCAAAATTAATACAATATAAAAAACTGACAAAAAAAAGAGATTTAGCTATTGATATAAATATTATTTCTTTTGTCCCCGCGTGGGCAGAAATACCAAATATGGATGAAGATTATCCATGTTTTAATAATGAAGAAAACTTGGATGTTTATCTTAAAACATTGCAGTGGACAAATTCTGATTACTTTGAAAAACTTTTATCAGTTTTACAATCAATTACAACAATCAGAAAAACAAAATCAAGACAATATGTAAAAAAAGCTGATTCAAAAGGTGCAAAATTAAAAAAACTTGAAGAGTCTATTGCAAATCTTGATAAACAACAAAGTTCGGCTGTAATTGAAACTGTTGAGGGTGTTCAAAGAATTAGAGGCTTAGCAGGTTCTGGAAAAACAATTATATTGGCTTTAAAAGTTGCATATTTACACGCAAAAAATCCTGATTGGAAAATAGCAGTTACTTTTAATACTCGTTCACTAAAAGAACAATTTAAAAAGTTAATACGTATGTTTACATATGAGCATATAAATGAAGAACCTAATTGGGAAAATATAGATATAATACATGCGTGGGGAGCACCTTCATATGAAGGTATTTATTTTAATCTATGCAAAGAACATAATATCGAATATTTTGACTTCAAAAGTGCTAAAAGTTTAACATCAACATATGGAAAAGAGTTTGATAAAGTTTGTGAAAAAGCACTATCTGAAATCAAAACTTATACTACAAAATATGATATGATAGTTGTTGATGAAGCTCAGGATTTTTCAAGTGATTTTCTTAAAATTTGCTATAACATATTAAAAGAACCAAAACGACTTATATATGCTTATGATGAACTACAAAGTTTAAATAAAAAAAGTATGGAATCCCCTGAAAAAATCTTTGGTGTAAAAGAAAATGGTGAACCTCTAGTTAAATTAGAAAATTTACCAAATAAACCCAAGCAAGATATTATTTTATATAAATGCTATAGAAACTCTAAAGAAATTCTCACAACTGCTCATGCATTAGGCTTTGGTATATATTATAAAGAAACAGATTTACCAGCAATTCAAATGTTTGAAAACTCTGAATTGTGGAAAGACATTGGATACTCAGTAGCTGAAGGAAGTCTTGTAGATGGTCAACGAGTTAAATTAACAAGGACTAGTGAGAGTAGCCCTGAGTTTTTATCAAACCATTCACCAGTTGATGATTTAATACAATTCCATACTTTTGAAAATAATTTACAGCAGGTAGAATATGTAGTTAATGAAATTGAAAAAAACATAATAGAAGATGAACTAACTTATGATGATATTATTGTAATAAATACAAATCCTCTTGAAACTCAAAAAGTTGTTGGACTTTTTAGGCAAAAATTATTCGAAAAAAATATTAACTCTAATTTAGCTGGAGTTTCAACATCTCCAGATATTTTCCATACAAGCGATGCTATAACATTCACAGGGATTTATCGTGCAAAAGGAAATGAAGCTGCAATTGTTTATATCATAAATGGTCAATATTGCTATTCAGGATACGAATTATCTAAAAAAAGAAATATTTTATTTACTGCTATGACAAGAGCAAAAGCTTGGGTTCGTGTATGTGGCTATGGAAATGATATGGAAAAATTAGCTTTAGAGTATCAAGAAATAAGAAATCAAAACTTTACTTTAAATTTCAAATATCCTACAGCAGAAGAGCGAAAAAAAATGAATATTTTAAATAGAGATATGACTGCAGAAGAAAAACACAAAGTGAAAAAAAGCGAAAAAAGTCTAAAAGATATATTAGAGGATTTAAAGACAGGTAAAGTTAGAAAAGAAGATTTACCATCTGATACAATAGAAGAATTAAAGAAATTACTATTCTAAAATGAAGAATAATATTTTAAATCAAATAAAAACTATTACTTCAAAATTAATAGAAGTAGGATTATCTGTTGAACAAAATTTCCCTTCTTTAACTACAAGCAAATTATATATATCAGGGAAATATGATTTATCTATAGCTATGAAAAATATTTCTTATGAAGAAATATACAATATATTAAATAAAGAAAAAAATTATAATATTAAAATGATAGATGGTGCATTAATCCAAATGATGTATGAGTTTGATAATAATGATTTAAAAAAATATAGATTGGCATTTTTCCCATCACCAACATTGGAAGAATTTCAAAATGAAGCTGAACTATATGAAACAGATGAAATTTATGCAGATGTTTTACATAAAAATATAGCAACAACCCCTTTAAGATTTGATTATGACTCAAACGAAGAAATATATATCCCAATAGAGCATTCAAAATCTCATTTAACAATAGGTCAATACAAGAACTGTCGCATTCCAATTTTAAAACCAATAACA
>JALUMP010000064.1 GCA_027039745.1 Candidatus Parcubacteria bacterium | reverse complement strand
TGCTGTTGCTGAAGATAATGTTATTGGAAAAAAAGGTGAAATGCCTTGGAGTATTCCTTTAGATCTCAAGTTCTTTCAGCAAACTACATATGGCAAAACTGTTATTATGGGAAGAAAAACTTTTGAAAGCTTAAAATTGTGTCCTTTGAAAAATAGGAGAAATATTGTTATTACTAGTAAAATTTATCACAAACCTTCTAATATTGAAATTTGTTCTAGTTTAATAGATGCTTTGTCTTTATGTGATAATGAAGATGAGGTTTTTATTATTGGTGGCTCTAAATTATATAAAGAAGCAATTAAGATTGCTGATAGACTTTATATTACTCATATTCCTTTAAAAATAGACAATGCTGACACTTTTTTCCCTGAAATTACAAATGAGTGGAAATGGATATATGGTATAAAGAAAAAAGACCATAAAAATCATTTTATTTTAAATTTTTCTATTTATGAAAAATGAGTGTTCCATATTGGAACAATGTACTCTTTTTGAGTACACTATTCAATACTGAAATTAAACATCAGTATCATCAATTTCTTCTTTTGATAATTGTTGAATATTTGAATTTCCAAGTGCAATTTGAATTCTTTCTTCAATTTCCTCAGCTATATTCTTATTCTCTTTTAAAAAGATTTTAACATTTTCTCTGCCTTGACCAATCTTTTGATCGCCATAACTAAACCATGCACCACTTTTGTTTATAATGTCTAGTTTCACACCATAATCTACCAACTCTCCTTCACGAGAAATACCTTCTCCAAACATAATATCAAATTCTGCCTGTTTAAAAGGTGGGGCTACTTTATTTTTAATAACTTTTGCTTTTGTTCTATTTCCTACTTGATCATCTCCACTTTTTAATGTCGCTATTCTTCTAATATCTATTCTTACTGATGAATAGAATTTTAAAGCATTTCCACCTGTTGTTGTTTCAGGAGAACCATAACCCATAATTCCAATTTTCATTCTTATTTGATTAATAAAAATGATTGTACAATTCATTTTACTTAAAACCCCTGTTAATTTTCTGAGAGCTTTTGACATTAATCGAGCTTGTACACCTACTTGTTGATCTGACATTTCACCCTCAAGTTCCACTTTTGGAGTTAGTGCGGCAACAGAATCTATTATGATTAGATCAACTGCACCACTTCTTGCAATTGTTTCTGCAATATCTAATGCTTGTTCTCCAAAATCTGGTTGTGAAATTAAAAGATTATCAACATCTACTCCAATATTACTTGCATAAGTTGGATCCAATGCATGTTCTGCATCAATAAAAGCACACACTCCTCCTCTTTTTTGACATTCTGCTGTTAAATGTAATGTTAATGTTGTCTTCCCAGAGCTCTCTGGACCATATATTTCAATAACTCTTCCCTCAGGAAAACCTCCAATGCCTAATGCAATATCTAGCCCTATTGAACCAGTAGGAATTGCTTTCATTGGTTCAATATTTTTATCACCCATTCTCATTAAGGCACCTTTTCCAAAAGCCTTATCTATACTTTTTATTGCTGTGTCTAATGCCTTTTGTTTTTTTTCTGAAATTTTCATAATTCTCCTTTTCATTTAGATTAAAAATATTATACCATAAAAAACATAATATTTTAATTAATATTTTCAATAAAAATTGTTTCTTTTAAGTTTTACAATAAACTTATTTAACATCATCTTTACTTTTGTAAAAAATACCAATGATGTTTACATATTTTAAGGAGATAAAATGAAAGAATTAGTAATTAACAAGACAGTATCTTGTTTAGCAGAGGGGAACCTAGAAGCGAAAGCCATATACAACTTTGTTTCCACATTAGGAGTAAAATCTTCATTTAGTGATTCTATTGTTTCTAAAACAGAAAATGGAATATCTCGTCTTAACATCTTGTTAGATAAAAACGCTAAAATGGTAACGACTGTTACTCAAACTAGAAAAACAGCCGAAATTTATCAACAAATTGCACAAAGTATTTTTGAAAGAACATTTCCGATCAAAAAAGTTAATAAACTTTATGTTCTTTCTTAATAATTCTCCTCTTTGGAGAGTTACATTTTTTGTGAAAAATTTGTTAAATCAGCACTCTCTAAGCTTTATCTTGTTATAATATAGGTAATTAATTAGGGAGATAAATATGAATAATTTAGACACACTTTTTAACACGGAAGATACACCCAAAGAGTTATCTTTTATATTTAAGCAAATGAATTTTAATGACTGGAAAACACTCTTCACTCAGAGTGAACTTCCTATAAAAATTGAAAACCATATAAAAAAATACTTTACGCTTACTAGCCTTACGGTATTTGCAAATCTTATTCTTGATGTTTATGATGATTTAAAACCAGATGACAACTTTTACTATTATTTAGAGTATGGTTTATTCTTTTTGAAAAATAAAAACAAAAAATTAAAGGATGTCGATACACTTCACAGACTTTCATTAATTTCTACTGTTCAGAAAATAAAAGATTTAAAAAAAATTGAAACAATAAATGAAAGTGTTAAAAAGGTTGAAATAGAAAATAAAACAAAACCAAAAAAACTCAAAGAAGTTAAACAAATTAAGACAACAACAGAAAAAGAAGAAAAAGTTGATACAACAGTTAAAATAACAAATGATTTAAAATTTCATGCTATTACAGAT
>JALUMP010000063.1 GCA_027039745.1 Candidatus Parcubacteria bacterium | reverse complement strand
AATTCTAGCGATTGAAAAGTCTAATATTCCATAAAGGAAACCTGGCATTACAAACTGGATAGCCGCAACTAAACCAAAAAGTAATTGAGCGCCAAAAATAATTGCAGCAAAAGTAAAGTACCATGTTGCAAGTTGTTTTGACTCTGATGTTAAGTGATTACTTGGCATGAATTGCTCCTTTCATTTTTCCAAAATTTCTTGGAAAACCATTTGTATCTATCGAAGACATATGTTTTAAAAATGCAACTAAACCTTTGGCTTCATCTGCAGTAATACCTAAATCAGGCATCATACGAGCATGAGTAGGATAACGATCAGGATGTTGTAAAAATTCAGCCATAGCTTCCTCTTTAGTGTTTTTACCTGTCATCGCTTGCATAGAACCCTCTGGTCCCCAAGCTGGATCTAACCAAGCTTTTGTCAAATCTGGTGCATAGTAAGCGCCATTTCCTAAAAGTGTATGACAATCCATACAGTTTTTTGCTTGTGAACCTAACTTACCTAGGTGAAGTAAAGCACCAGCTTCTTTTTCAGAGTAATTATCACGACCAAAAAACTTCTCTTTTGCTCCAATTACTGGAACTTCATGACCACGTTTAGTGCTCATTTCATAAGTGATTTTATAATTGATAACTGTTGGAGCCGGAACTCTTTTTGTTACACCATTTTGTAAATCTGCATCAGTACCCATTGAAATTTGACCCATTGTGTCAAATGTTAACCAAATAAGTAGCACTGCTGCAAAACCTGTAACCCACGTTGCTGAACGTTGCCAGAAACGATTGTCACTCCATACGGATTTATTAGCCACTATATCCTCCTAAAATTATTGTTGCAAACAGACACATATCAATGTTCATTTTCTTCATGAACCTGATCTTGCATATAATAGACTGCATGAGGGAGTAGTAAATACCCAATCATAGCAATAACCAATGCCTTTGCAGTAAATTCACCTACATGCATTAAGCTTCCCATTAAGTACAAGCAATAAGCTGTTAATAGCCAAAAAACATATGCCAAGGGCATAGTCCAATTTTTCAACATACCAACTTTTACTGCTGTGTATATACCAACATAGAACCCTCCAAATACTAAGACAAGTGCAGAAGATACAAATATAGGTAAAAAATCGTTTATAGCTATTTCTGGTCTAATTAAAGATGGATCTACCATTTTTGAACTCCTTACTTAGTTGTAGTATTTTAGAATCGTACGTAGTATATTTTCTTTTTTGGTAAATTGAATTGACTTAAATCAATTATGGGAATTAATAATAAAATTTTATGTAGTTTTTATAAATAGTGTTACAATATAGATTCTGAAAGTTGGAAGTCATACCAACCCCCATTAATAATCTAATTAGTTTTGGAATTATCTGTATCTGGCAAGGTGTCAAAATTAATGGCTTCTGGTCTTTCTTCCATAATCATTGATGCATCTTCAATTTCTTTTTTATTACTATTTGTTTGGTTTTCTTCAGAATATATATCTTTTTGTTTGGATTCTCTTCTATCATTATTTTTTTGAATCATTCTTTCAAAGACATCATTGTTTTCTTGAAAATTTTCATTTAGAATTTCTTTGTTATTATTATCTGAATTTTTATATTTAGATTTTTTACTTAAAAAATATATGGCTATCATAAAAACTATAAATATAATAATTATTAAATAGATGTATTGATTATCAATTGTGGTTGTAGGTTTAATACCTATATTTTCTTTTGAAACAGTTTTTGAAACTTTTATTTGTGATATGTCTGGCTCATCAGTTAAAATCTTATTATTTATAATTATTTTTTCTTCTGTTTTGTGTTTTACATTTTGTTTTTTTGAAACTATTTTCTTTTTCTGAATTGGTTTTTTCTGTATCGGTTTTATGACTTTTTTTTGTATCGTTTTTTTTCGTATTTGCTTTACTACTTTTTTATGAATAGGTTTTTTTCGTATTTGTTTTACTGCTTTTTTCTCTGCAATATTCAATATATAAGCGTCTTTAAATTTTATTCTTAGCTTTTTTACAACTAATTTTAGTACATTGGAGCTGTTGAATGGTTCGACAACTACCCTAAAGTATTTACCATGCTTTTTGTATTTTACTTTTAAAGAATATTTAGTGAATATTTTTTTAAGTTTTTTGTCTTTGTTAATGTAGTGATTCACACTATTTTTTGCTGTATTAGCATTTTTTGTATTTGAATAACTACTTAACACTATTTGTTTTTGGTTAGCAAAAAGAAGGAAATTGAGAAATAGAAGTATTAATATAGCTTTCATGGTTTTAATTCTTTGTTTTTGTTTTGTCTAGTATCATGTCACTAATATCAGTAGCATGTTCTTCTTCATCAATATTTTGAAGCATATTTTTAAACTCTTTTTTATTTTTTATATGCCTATTTTTTTCTAGTAAAAGTTCATCCATCAATGGAGGTTCATCTATGATTATAGTCTTTAATGCTGGGTCTTCTCTTCTTTGTCTTTTTTTTCTATAAAAATAGATGAAGATAAGTACAATAAAAACGCCCAAGAGGTAAAAATAGTTTAAATTACTATTTTTTTCTTCATATGGTAATTCTGGTTTTGTAGGCTTTTTGGTTTCTAAAACAATATCTTTTACTTTAATTTTATCTTTATCATTCAATGAAACTTTTATTTTTGAT
>JALUMP010000062.1 GCA_027039745.1 Candidatus Parcubacteria bacterium | reverse complement strand
AATATATTTACTCTTTAAAAATATTATTAACTATTAAAAAATTAAATTAATATAAAAAAACACTTATGACTTAATAATAAAATCTTATAATAATTATAAAAATAAAAAAAAAATAAAAAAAAATAAAATTTATGTATAATTCCTTGACTTTTAGAAAAACTAATAATATAACTTTTAAAGTTAGTTTATTTAATTTTATATCTTTGGAGGATATGATGAGTAAAATGAAAGATTTATTTGCAAGCAAAGCTATCCCTATGGGAAAAGAAATCAAAGCAATGTTAAAAGAACATGGTAACAAAGTTGTATCTGAAGTTACACTTGCTCAAGCTTATGGCGGAATGAGAGGAGTTAAAGGTTTAGTTGGTGAAACTAGTGCATTAGATCCATATAAAGGAATTCGTTTTAGAGGATATTCTATCCCTGAACTTCAAGATAAACTTCCTAAAGCTCCTGGTGGAGAAGAGCCTTTACCTGAAGGATTATTTTATTTAATGCTTACTGGTGAATTACCAACAGAAGAAGATGTTAAAGGAATTACTGCAGATTGGGCAGCAAGAGCTAAAACTATCCCTGCACATGTATTTAAAATGTTAGATGCTATGCCTACTGATACTCATCCTATGACACAATTTATCGCTGCTATCGCTGCTATGCAAACAGATAGTACATTTGCTAAAAAATATAGAGATGGAATGCCTAAAACTGAATATTGGGATCCAATGTTTGAAGATGCTCAAACATTAATTGCAAGACTTCCTAGAGTTGCTGCTTATATTTATAGAAGAACTTATAAAAATGGTGAGCATATTGAGCCTAATTATGATTTAGACTGGGCTGGAAACTTTGCACATATGTTAGGTTTTGGTGACAATAAAGAATTTACTGAATTAATGAGATTATATTTAACTATTCATGCAGACCATGAAACAGGTAATGTTTCTGCTCATACAACTAGATTAGTTGGTAGTGCATTAAGTGATGCTTATTTATCATTATCAGCAGCTATGGGTGGTTTGGCTGGTCCTTTACATGGATTAGCAAACCAAGAAGTTCTTCGTTGGGTTATGGATCTTAAAGAAAAATTAGGTGGAACACCTAATCAAGAGCAAATTAAAACTGCACTTTGGGAAACATTAAACAATGGTCAAGTTATTCCTGGATATGGACATGCTGTATTAAGAAAGCCAGACCCTCGTTATATGGCTCAAAGAGAATTTGCTCTTAAACACTTACCAGAAGATGAATTATTTAAAGTAGTTAGTAATATCTATGAAGTTGCTCCAAATATATTATTAGAGCATGGAAAAGCTAAAAATCCATGGCCTAATGTTGATGCACATAGTGGTGTTTTACTTGTTCATTATGGTTTAATTGATTATGATTTCTATACAGTTATGTTTGGTGTTTCTAGAGCTATGGGTGTTTTAGCTTCATTAACATGGGATAGAGCTTTAGGATTATCAATTGAAAGACCTAAATCTGTTACAACTGAATGGGTTGAAAAAGAATTCTTAAAAATTAAATAATAATTATATTATTTAATCTGCTAAAAGGGGCTTAGGCTCCTTTTTTTTATGCATCTATTGCCAATCTAAAATAACTTTACCACTTTTTCCACTTTTCATTATATCAAAACCTTTTTGGAAATCATCTATTTTAAATTTATGAGTAATTATTGGTGAAATATTTAATCCTGACCTAATCATTTGTTCCATTTTATACCATGTTTCAAACATTTCACGCCCATAAATACCTTTTATTTGTAAACCTTTAAATATTACATTATCCCAATCTATACCTGTTCCATTAGGTAATATACCTAGCATAGCAATTTTTCCACCATTATACATATATTTTAACATATCATTAAAAGCTGCTGGAGAACCACTCATTTCTAAGCCTACATCAAAACCATTGCTCATACCTAATTCTTTCATTACATCTTTGATTTTTTCGCCTTTTTTAGGGTTAATAACTCTTGTTGCACCCATTTTTTTAGCCAGTTCAAGCCTATAGTCACTTAAATCAGTTACAACTATATGTCTAGCTCCTACGAATCTACAAATTGCAACAGCTATACTTCCTATTAAGCCTGCTCCTGTAATTAAAACATCTTCCCCTAACATAGGAAATGAAAGTGCAGTATGAGTAGCGTTACCAAAAGGGTCAAAAATACTAGCTAAATTATCACTGATATCTTTATGTAGCTTTATTGCATTTCTTCCTGGTATAGATAAGTATTCAGCAAATGCACCTGTTCTATTTACACCAACTCCAATAGTATTAGAACATAGATGTTGTTGTCCTTTTCTACAATTTCTACATATTCCACAAGTTATATGGCCTTCTCCTGTAACTCTATCTCCAATTTTTAAATTTCTTACACCACTTCCAACTTCTACAATAGTACCAACATATTCATGGCCTACTACCATAGGATAAGGGATAGTTTTTTGAGCCCAATCGTCCCAATTATAGATATGTAAGTCTGTTCCACAAATGGCCGTTTTTTTTATTTTTATCAAAACATCATTTATTCCTATTTTCGGAATATCAACTTTATCCATCCAGATGCCTTCTTTTGGGTATTTTTTTACCAATGCTTTCATTTTAGTAGTCATAATAGTGCCTCACAAATAAAAAATATAATAAGTTATATGCTCATATTCTTGCTTATTC
>JALUMP010000061.1 GCA_027039745.1 Candidatus Parcubacteria bacterium | reverse complement strand
AGATAACTTAGAGACTCAAGAAGAAAAAAATATTGTTGGAGGGTTTATTTTAAAAAATAAAAAATATATTGTAGACAACTCTTATAAGAAAAAATTAATCGCCTTATATAAAAAATTGGTTGCTTAAAAAATAAAAAAACACTCAGGTCTTGCCTGAGTGTTTTTTTATTTTGATTTTTCTTTTAACCAACCTTTTGTTTTTTTGTAAAATCCTCCACCAATATTTGCTCAATCTGATGTTCCCTCTTTTATTTTGTTTCAATCTTTTTCTTTGTCATACTTATTCAACTGATCGTGAAAAATTTGTTTTGAGTCTTGAGCCCCTTCAACAACATTTTCAATAGTGTTATCTACAGCGCTCGGTAAAGTTTCTTTTATATTTTTCTTAAAATTAAATTCTTCCATTGGGTTTGAGATTCCAATTTCTTCTTGTTGCTGTTCTGTTGTATCTATCTCTACAACAGTATCTTCTACTACAGGTGCGGCTTGAGGAACCACCAGTGGCTCTTGCTTGCCTTGCTCACCAGAGCATCCTTTTAAGAGCATTACAAGCAGCAAAGCAACACCAGCCCCCACAACTACCCCCTGTACTCTTTCTTTTTTCCAAAATTTCTCATTTTCCATATAACTTAATTATACAATATAAATATATTTTGTAAAACAAAACAGCGAGGCAAAATCTCACTGTTTTGTTAAGTTTATTATTTTTAATCTTCTAATAACTGCTTTCCTTCTCCAAACTTTTTTGTAGTAATATAATCTACCATCAGACCAATAAATGCTCCTTCCATAAAAGCCCCTACAAAAATTGTGCATACAGATAATTTCAAACCAATCATATCGTTGACCATTTGTGTCATTAAATCATGAGTAAAAAATACCAACATTAAATTCATAAAACCTCCTATTAAAAATCCTCTCCATAAATAAAGCTTTATTTTTAAGGTTGGGTGATAGTCTAAAACTCCTGTTAGTCCTACCAAGCCACTAACAGTTGTATATCACAACAAAACTCCTATTAATAAATAATAATTTTGGGTATATTGAAATCCAAATATAAAAACTAAAACAGCAGCTGCAGATATTGCAAGCCCAATCATTTTAGCTAAAAAAATCCTTTTATATATTTTTGTTAAATTGTCATATGCTTTCATATAACTCAATATTACTATCCTATTTTTAAAAAACAATATTTTGAAAATGATATAATATTTTTAATGCAAGATATTAAATTAGAAAAAAGTTGGAAAAGGGGGTTGAGGGGTTTTTTGGGGTCTGAAAAATTTAAATCTTTGACTGAATTTGTCAGAAATGAATATTTAACACAAACTATTTACCCAAAACCAAAAGATTTGTTTTCGGCTTTTGATCTAACTCCTTTTGATGATGTAAAAGTTGTGATTTTAGGACAAGACCCTTACCATAATCCTGGCCAAGCTCATGGGCTTTGTTTTTCTGTGCAAAAAGGTATCACCCCTCCCCCATCTTTAAAAAATATTTATAAAGAAATAGAATCTGATTTGGGTATAAAAAAAGATTTTGATAATGGTTTTTTAGAAGATTGGACTAAACAAGGGGTTTTACTAATTAACTCAGTTTTGTCTGTGCGTAAAAACTCTGCCGGCTCTCATGCCAAAAAAGGTTGGGAAGATTTTACAGATGAGGTTATAAAAAAACTTTCAGATGAAAAAGAACATGTGGTTTTTTTACTTTGGGGAAATTACGCTAAACAAAAGGGGCAAATTATTGATAGAAATAAACATTTGGTTTTAGAAGCAGCTCACCCTTCTCCACTCTCTGCTTATAATGGATTTTTTGGTTGTAAACATTTTTCAGAAACTAACGAATATTTAAAGAAAAAAGGAAAAAAAGAAATTAGTTGGTAATTTGTTTTTTGACTATTTTTCTTTTATGCGGAGCTATTATAAAACAACGAGCGACAGTGAATATGTTTTATTAGCGATAGTTAAAGAAAAAAGGAAAAAAGGAGATTAATTGGTAATTTGTTTTTTGATGGTGGTTATTGCTGGATTGCTTCACATTTGTTCGCAACGACAAAACAAATCTGTCATTGCGAGCTTTTGGAACGAAGTGGAAAAAGTGTGGCAATCTAGGTTTATTGTTAGATTTATATTTCTTTCTGGATTGCTTCACATTCGTTCTCAATGACGGATACCGGTGTTTTTTGATGGTGGTTATTGCTGGATTGCTTCGTGCTCCGCAATGACAAAATTCTAAGGTTCTTCATCTTATAAACAAAATTGAATATTTATAATAATAAACATTTTTATATAAAAATATAGTATAATCTAAAATATGACAAATCATTTTTTAGTAAAAACTAAAGACTTTGAGGGGCCATTTTCTCTTCTTTTAGAATTCATACAAAAGAAAAAATTAGATATCACTGAAATCTCTTTATACAAAATTACTGATGATTACATACAATTTATAAAAGAGAACAAATTTAAGCTACCTGAAGTAGCTTCGTTTGTAAATGTTGCAGCCACCTTAATGCTTATTAAATCAAAAAAACTACTTCCTCAACTTATTATTACAGACGAAGAAGAAATAGAAATTGATGAACTAAAAAAAAGATTGCAAGTAATGAAAATTATCAATCAAAATAGCGCAGAAATAAAACAAAAATATGGAAAAAATGTTTTACATAAAAAGCTTTTTAAAAAAAACAATGAAATAAAG
>JALUMP010000060.1 GCA_027039745.1 Candidatus Parcubacteria bacterium | reverse complement strand
GTGTTTGTTTTATTGACCCACATGGTTCTGATGTTGAGGATATTATTTCACAAATTCCAGAAGAACGTTTTGGTGATGTGATTTATTTTAATCCAACAGATATTCAAAATCCAGTTGGTTTAAATATGCTTGAATATGACGAACGTTTTCCAGAACAAAAATCTTTTGTGATTGATGAGTTGTTGGGTATTTTCAAGAAACTTTATTCAGATGTTCCGGAGTCTATGGGTCCTGCTTTTGAGCAATATTTTAGAAATGCTACGGCATTAGTGATGGAACATCCAGAAAGTGGAAATACAATGGTGGAAATTTCCAGAGTGCTTTCAGATGAGGTTTTTAGAGATTTGAAATTAGCAAATTGTAATCAGATGTTAGTTAAGCAGTTTTGAGAACAAATTGCGACAAAAGCCGAAGGAGACTCTTCATTAGCAAGTATAGTCCCATATATTACTAATAAATTTGATGTATTTTTGAGTAACGATTATATTAGACCAATTATTGGTCAAGAAAAATCAGCTTTTGATTTTAGAGAGGTTATGGATAATAAAAGAATTCTTTTGGTTAATCTATCAAAGGGACGTATAGGGGGGAAGAATGCAAATTTACTCGGTATGATTATTGTAGGAAAAATTTTAATGGCAGCTTTATCTAGGGTAGATTTATTAGATAAAAATTTACCACCATTTTATTTGTATATGGATGAGTTTCAGAATGTTACTACAGATTCTATTGGGCAGATTTTGTCAGAAGCACGTAAATTTAATCTTGCTTTGATAATAGCTCACCAATATTTGACACAAATTGATGAAAAAATACAAAAAGCTGTATTTGGAAATGTTGGGTCTATGGCCATTTTTAGAGTTGGAATGGAAGATGCAGAAATTTTAGAAAAAGAATTAAAGCCTATCTTTAATGCTCATGATATTTCTAATATTCAGAACTATAATGCTTATTTAAAGATTTTGGTTGATGGAGAACCACAAAAACCTTTTAATATAAAAACACTTCCTCCAGAAAAAAGTAATCCAAGAATTGGACAATATCTGAAACAATTGTCTTCACAAAAATACGGACGTCCTAGACAAGAAGTAGAGGATGAAAGTAGAATGAAATTTGAAGCATTTCAAGATTTATTTTAGTAATTATAATAATATTTAATATATGAAAAGAGAAAAAAATATTTTTGAAAAAATTATTGATAGAGAGATTCCTGCAGATATTTTGTATGAGGATGAAAAAGTAATTGCTTTTTTAGATGCATTTCCTTTTGAAAAAGGTCACCTGTTAGTTGTTCCAAAAAAATATTATGAGTTTATTTGAGATATGCCAGAAGATGAGTTTTTGTATTTACAAAAAATAGTTTTAAAATTTGCAAAAAACATATCTAAAAATTTTCCAAATGCTGGGTTAAATATTTGCCAAAATAATAAAAAAATTGCTCATCAGCTAATTAATCATGTACATTTTCATCTTTGTCCAAGGGTAGAAAATAAAAATTTATATAGTGATAGTGGTGGAGATGTAAAATATATAAATGAAAAAGAGAAACAAGAATATGTTAATAAGATTAAAATTTCCTAATATTTTTATAAAAATATGATAAACTTAAAAAAGTTATAATGATTTATAAATAAAAAATATGCTTTTTAAATATACAGTTTTTGATAAAAATGGAAAAGAAGTCTCCGGGCAAATAAATGCTTATACAAAAGAGGCTGCTGTTTCTTCGTTACAAGAGAGAGGTTATATAATTTCTTCTGTTTTATCTGCTGAAGAGGGTGGATTATTTGGTAAGAAAATCACATTGGGTCACGTAAGTAATAAAGAAATAGTGATGTTGTCTAAACAACTTTCTACTTTATTTACTGCACAAATTTCAGCTGTGAAGATTTTTAGAATGATTGGATCAGATCATAAAAATGAAATTATAAAAAATGCTTTGACACAAATCGCAGATGATATTGCAGATGGTGCTTCTGTGGCAAAAGCTATGGCTAAACATCCAAAGGTTTTTTCTTCTTTCTTTGTAAATATGATTATGGCTGGGGAAGAATCAGGTAAAATGTCTCAAACCTTTGAGTACTTAGCTGATTATATGGAAAAAACATATGCTGTAACTTCTAAAGTTAAAGGTGCTTTGATTTATCCTTCTTTTATTATTGTAGTATTTTTTATTGTTATGTATTTAATGCTTACAATGGTTATTCCAAATATCGCTGATATGTTGGTAAAAGGTGGTGCGGAGCTACCACTACCAACAAAGATAGTAATCGGAGTTTCTAACTTTTTAGTGGATTATGGTTTTATTTTAATTGGGGTGTTAGTTGGGGCAGCTTATTGATTTTTTCACTATATAAAAACTTCAGAAGGAAAGGCATCATTTGATAGATTTAAACTTTCATTGCCGTTTTTGGGAAATTTATATCGGAAACTTTTTGCATCCAGGGTTGCTGGAAGTTTTGATATGATGTTGAAGTCTGGTGTTTCAATGATTAAAACTATTGAAAATACATCAAAAGTAGTTGATAATACGGTATTTGAAGAGGTGTTAGAAGAAGTTAAAGACGATGTTCGTGATGGTAAAGCAGTATCTGCTGCACTTGCTAAACATGACGAATTTCCTAAATTATTTATTCAAATGACAAAAGTTGGAGAAGAATCTGGTCAATTGGCTACTATTTTAAAAACCATGGCTGACTTTTATGAAAAAGAGGTTATGGCAGCAGTAAG
>JALUMP010000059.1 GCA_027039745.1 Candidatus Parcubacteria bacterium | reverse complement strand
AAACAAAAAAAAAAGATACAAAAAAAAAAAAAAATAATAAAAAAAAAAATAAAATATTAAAAAAAATAAAAACTGAGCAAGAAAAAAATCTTTTCTCAACAATAGATGCAGGTGACTTTAAAAAAAAGATAGATTCAGGGGAATATATATTAATAGATATAAGAACACCAGAAGAATTTAATACAGAAAAAATTCCCGGAGCTAATATAAATATTAATTTTCTAGCTGATGATTTTGAAGAACGTATAAATAAATTAGACAGAAATAAAAAATATTTATACTATTGTCGTTCTGGACATAGAAGTGGACTCGCTAAAAAATATGCAGAAGAATTAAATTTTAAAGAAGTTCATGAGCTTGATGGAGGAATTAACGCATGAAAAGATTTTGGTTTTAAAACAGTTGGTAAAACACAATAAATAAAATTATAAAAAAACACAAAATAAATTTTGTGTTTTTTGTTTTTGTTTATTTTAAATCACTTCCCTCTCCTGTAAGTTTTGTTGTAATAATATCTATCAACATACCTATAATTATCCCTAAAATTAAAACTAATCAGAAACCTGTTTTAGCTACTGTAGGATCTGGGTTTATTAAAGCCCCTAAAGCCATTGATAGAGAAATAATAAAACCTATTTTTGCTCCTCTAATTCATGGATGTATTTTGATACCAAGCACAAGGCTTTGAGTTAAATAACCTCCAAGACCAACCATAACACCTATAGCAAAACGATTAGCAATCGTAGACCACATCATAAAATTGTTTCAAGACCATATTTGTAATTTGGCCATTTCGGCTGGCATATCAGGCTTCGAAGAAAAACCCATAAAACATAACATCCCTGCTAAAATACCCAAAAATGAGCTTATTAACAACCTTTTTAAAAAAACTTTATTATGTATTCTCATATTATCTTTGGTTATTTTTATTTTTTTTGTTAAAAATCTTTTTTTTAAGACTAACTAATATTTTTCACCCAATTTTGATACCATAAAAAATGATAACTAACCACATCAACAATATCGGTAATTTAAAAGTAAAAGCAATTGCTTCATCTGCTAAATTTTTCAAATCTTCTAACAAGTTTCTAAAACCTGCCTTAACCTCCTTTAAAGGAGACCACACAATACCTAATATTTCTACATCTTTTTCCGATACAATGTTTATTCTAATAGAAGAAAGTTCTACTTGATTAGATAAATAGTTTAAACGTCCTTGCAATCTTTCCCTCTCCTTTCTTGCAGAATTTAAATATTTAGTGACTTCTAATACATCTGAAATTTTTCCACTTCTTTTTAAAATTATTCTGTATTGATCTTCTTCTGCTTGTTTATTTTTTATTTGAGTTTCTAAATCCAAATATTGCTCTGTAACATCAGAAGCTGAAATAGATTCATTCTCAATTTTTAAAGCTACTTTTTTATAATCTCCAAATGCAGCTTTAAAATCTTTTGAAGGAATTTTGACATCAAAATAACCACTACGTGAAATAGACTCTCTAACTTCTTTGTATCTATTGTTATAATTTTTATATTCATTTTCTGAAAAATTTGCAGACTGGATAAAACCATGATATTGAGAAGTGATATTCTCAATTTCTTGTTTTGCTTTTTTGATATCTTTTACTACTAAGGAAAGATTTCCATTTTTAATAATTTTTCTTTCTATATTTTTATCATATTTATTTACACCTTGATCTATTTCTAAAGGCATTGAATTTTGATAAGACCTTTTTGATATAGACTTTTGCTCAAACATGCTATCACTAGGAGCCATTGCCATATCCATAGCACCCTCTGCAAAAGTAACAGCATTTTTATAACTACTCCCGTTACCTACAAGTTGATAAATAATCGATAAAACCAACAAAATAACTATTGCAAAAAAAATCGCTAAAGCAATAGTTGTTTTTTTATATTTTTTAATTAAATTTAATATTTTTTGTCCCAAAGCACTACTTTTTTTTCCTTTGGAAAAATCTACTTTTTCTTCTAAATTCATATATACAAATTATGGCACAAATTCAATAAAAAAACTATCTTTTTTTTATTTCCAAATATCCATCTTTGAGTCAAATTATTCTATCGACCATTTTTTCATCTTCGTCTTCGTGAGTTACCATAATTATAGTCTGGCCATAATCTTTTACTAAAGATTTCATTGTATCCAAAACTGCTTTTGATGATTCTGAATCTAAATTTGCTGTTGGCTCATCTGCAAAGAGTATAGCGGGGCGATTTACAATTGCACGAGCAATGGCTACTCTTTGTTGTTGTCCACCAGATAGCTGAGCTGGCAAATAATCATCTAGCCCATCTAACTCAACTTTTTTTATTACATCTTTTACATCTTTATCATATATTTTTTTCTTTAAACCTTGTGCCCTCATGGGTAAAGCAATATTTTCATAAAGACTTAACTCTGGGAGTAAGGCATAGTCTTGAAAAATATAACCAATATAGTTTAATCTAAATTTTGCTTTTTGATTTTTGTTCATTTCTGAAACAAGTTTTCCATTGATTTTAATCTTTCCCAAAGTTGGCTCATCCAACAAAGCTACTTGATGCAAAAAAGTAGATTTCCCTGAGCCGGATCTTCCCATCAAAGCTATAAACTCACCTTTTTTAAATTTAACATTTATTCCTTTTAAAGCATGAACAGGTTTTTCAGAATCCTCATTATAAGTTTTATGTAAATTTTCAACTTCTAAAATATATTCTTTTTTTTCTTTATTCTTTTTTTTAT
>JALUMP010000058.1 GCA_027039745.1 Candidatus Parcubacteria bacterium | reverse complement strand
ATACACAATTATTACTTAAAAAAATATGAAAATATACAAAAAACAATTACATATCAAAAGGTTTTGTAAATTTTTTATAATCCATTGTTAACATTTTCTTTTCGAGTAAACTTCTTTCATGTCTTTCTTTTATCATTTTTTCTTGTTCTTCCCAAAATTTTTTGTCTCCAAGAATTTTATCAGCATTGTTCCTTAACTTCTTTTGAAACTCTGGATCTGCTAATAATTTTAGTGCTTCTATGCCCATTTTTCTACTCCACTAGCACAGAATACTCTACCAATATATATATTTGAAAAATCAACAAGATTCATTATTTCTCTTTATCTTTTTCTTCATTTTTTTTGTGTACAGTTGGTTTGTTGTTATTATGGACTTTTAGTGCATAATGAGCAATTTCTTCAAAATATTTTCTATCTTCTGTGGAATGTTTAGAATTTTTTGATCGAGATATGTAAATTTTGTACAAATCACCTTGTTCTTCATAAGTTTTTTCATCAATTTCTTTTTTAATACTTGTGGTTAGTGCCATTTTAAATCCTTTTTCATATTATACACTAAAAATGCTTATTTTAACTATAGTATAAGTTTAATAATGATATAATATAGGTAATTAAAAAGAAGGATTTAAAATGAAATTATCAAGAGAACGATTAAAGTTTGTTGTCGTCATGAAATATATCATATCTCAATGAAAAATTAAGATAAAAAGTCCATAAAGGACTTTTAAAAGCAAGAAAAAATTTTGCTAAATATATAAATTCTAAGTTAACAAACTTTCTACTTTTTTCAACCATAATTTACTTATAGTTTTTTCTAAAACAAATAATTTTACACCTGGAATTTTATGCATAAACTTTTTGAAGTCAATAATTTTATCATCCTTGAACATTATTTCTGGTGTCAAATCTGTTTTATCATAAAACCCATTCTCAGGCATTGTTGCTGTTTTTAAATTTATTTTATCATAAAAATCAATTTTCTCATAATGAGATAATTTTTCTTTATTTTTAAGCTTATTATACAGATGTTGAGAAATAGATAACCCATTTGTTTCATAACCTAAGTTATACCCACTTTCCATTCCATATGTATCAAAAGATGCTTTAACATATGTACCATCCTCTAATTTTGCATAAAAACCTCTATATTTAGAGATGTTATCAATTTTTTTTACTTTAACTTTTGTGCCATCACTCAGTGTTATTTTCATTTTCTTTTCCTTCTCCTAATGGAGTTTTTTTTAACAATATATACATCTAAATGTATATATATTATTTTTTTAAAGAGAAAAAATCTCTTAACTTAAAGTTTTGTGAAAAATCTCTTTTAGCTCTTTATAAGTTTTTGGAATATCTTCAGTAGCTACCACATATTTTCTCACAGCTTCTTTGAGATCATCTTGAAAACAGTTCGTAAAAAGCAAGCTTTCAATTGTATCTGTATGATAAAATATAGATATCCAACTTGGCTCAGAACCCAAAATATCTGATTCAAAAAATGAAGTTAACTCTTTGATTGTCAGCACTCTGTATTCGAGATTTTCATTCAATAATATTTTTCCTTCATTGTTGCAATATGAAGGGGTGTCAAGTTTTTCTAAAACAATAGAATCATTTTCAAATGATACATAATTTAAATTATCAAAATCCTCGAAAGTTGAGTACACATTGTTTTCAAGTAATTCTAGCTTCTCTTCTCTTAATTTTAAAATTTCTAAATCAATAGAATCAAAAAACTCTTCTAATTTATTTTTAATTTTAAAATACAATGATTTTCCTGCAATAACTTGGAATAGCTCTTCAACAGTATCTCTATCACAAGTATCTTCAGATAAAAAAGCATTATCTACAATTAATTTTGTAGAAAATTTTCCTTCACCTCCATATCCATATACCATCCCCGTAAAATTATTGTCTTCAACTTTACCTATACAAGCATAAGCAATATCATTATAATTACGATATTTTTTAAGATATATCTTAATTTCATCTTCTTTGCAATTTTCACAAACATCCGGTTTAGATCTTGATTCTCTGCTTAAAAAGCCATAACATTCAGCTTCCACCAAAGATTCCTCATTTTTCCATACTAATCCATAAACAGAAGAATAAACTTCAAATTTAGCTCCACTGTCTAATTCATCTAATATGATTTCTTCTATAACTACTTTTGCTTCATCTTCTATAACATAAGCAACTGTTTCTCTTGCTTTATCTATATCACTATTAAAAGCAATATAATTTCGCGCTGATTCTCTTTCTTCATTATCTGTAGTATAAACTCCAAATATTTTCATTTTGTTCTCCTCTTGCCATATCAAATTTATTACTACTTTATGAATAAAGAGTAATGAATGGTTAACTATATTATAAACATCAAGCACAATTTTTTATTTTTTGCATTTCATCTTTAATTTTCTAAGAAGTTCTTTTTTCTTACTGATTTTATTTTTAATCATATTCTTTTCTGTGATTTCATGAATTTTTTTAAATATTTGTTTGTATTCAATTCTAGTGATTTTTCCATCAGACAAAAATTTATTTTTCATTTGACATATAGAATTATGTTTTTTAGATTCTTTTAAAACTTCTTCATATTTTTTATTAGATATCTCTTTCAAGTCAATGTGATATTGAACAAAAAGTTGCCCTAAAAAAAGAAAAGAAAACATAAACATCGTTAGTGCATATTTTAAGCTTCCTTGTTTAATCGCTAAAGCTAATCGAAATATAAAACCTAATCAAACCTGATCATAAGACCAAAAGATTAAGCATTAAGAAGAATCAAGTGATTCCCATTCTCCTATTTCGAAGAGAACTAAGAAAGATATATATAAACTGTCTCACAAGT
>JALUMP010000057.1 GCA_027039745.1 Candidatus Parcubacteria bacterium | reverse complement strand
AACTTAAAGTAAGTAGACATAATTAAAATCATATGAAATCAAAAATTTATGATATAAAAGGTAACACGAAAGGAGAGATTGAGTTACCTGCTGAAATCTTTGATCTTAAATTAAATAAGGATCTTGTGCACCAGGTTATCGTTTCAATGATGTCAAATCAAAGAAGCAATATTGCACACACAAAAGACAGAAGCGAAGTGAGAGGTGGTGGTAAAAAACCATGAAAACAAAAAGGAACAGGGCGTGCAAGACACGGATCTAGCAGATCTCCAATTTGGAGAGGTGGGGGTATTACTTTTGGTCCTAGAAACGACAGAAATTATTCTAAAAAAATTAACAAAAAAATGAAGACAAATGCTTTATTGCAAATTTTGTCTCAAAAAAATAGAGATGGAGAAATTATTTTTGTTGATTCTTTAAGTTTTGAAAAACCAAAAGCAAAAGATGCAAAAGATGTGTTGTCTAACTTATCTAAAGTAAAAGGTTTTGAAATGTTATTATCAAAAAAGAAAAATTCTGCTTTGATTACAAATACAGAATATAACGACAATAATTTAAAATCTTTTTCTAACTTTTCAAACGTTGCGTTAGAAGAGTTGAGAAAACTTAACCCTTTGGATTTGTTAAAATATAAATACTTGGTAGTTATAAACCCAACAGAAAGTGTTGAATTATTAAAATCTAAAATAAAGTAATATGACTGATAATAAAAAAACACAAAACATTTCTGTTCAGAAAACTATTATTGTTAAGCCAAGAATTACTGAAAAAACAGCATTACTTTCTGACAAAAATGTATATACATTTCAAGTTGCTCAAGATGCAACAAAAAATGAAATTTCAAAAGAAATAGAAAGAATTTACAAAGTGAAACCAGCAAAGATAAACATTGCTAAAACAGCCGCAAAAATAGTTTTTGTGCGTGGAAGAAAAGGTAAAAAGGCTGGAATAAAAAAAGCTTATGTTTATCTTAAAAAAGGAGACAAAATTTCATTTGTATAAAATTATAAATAATTAAAAACTTATCTAGATTAAACTAGGATAATAAAAATAATATGAAAAGATTAAAACCAACATCAAACGGGGTAAGAGATATGACAGTTGTAGAATACAACAAGTTCCTTACTTCTAATAAAAGTAAGCCACACAAGGCTTTAACAAAAGGTAAAAAAAATACTTCTGCTCGTAACCATTCAGGTAGAATCACTTCTCGTTTTAGAGGTGGGGGAAACAAAAAATTGTTTAGAGATATAGATTTTAAATTTGAAAAAAAAGATATTCCTGCAAAAATTGAAACAATTGAGTATGACCCATATAGAACTGCTTTTATTTCATTAGTGGTTTATGCAGATGGAGAAAGAAGATATATTCTGACTCCAAAAAATATGAAAGAAGGAGATACTTTTGTTATTTCTGAAAAAGCAGAAATAAAAACTGGAAATAGAATGAAGCTAAAACATATTCCAGTTGGAACATTTGTTCACAATGTGGAAGTAAAACCAGAAGGGGGAGCAAAGCTTGCTCGTTCTGCAGGAAGCGCAGTAGAGGTTGCAGCGCTAGATGGAAGATATGTTCATTTAAAAATGCCTTCACGCGAGGTGAGAAAAGTTTTAGCAGAAGCTTTTGCAACTGTTGGAGAGGTTTCAAACTCAGACCACAAACTTACAAAAATTGGTAAAGCTGGGCGTGCTCGACACATGGGGCGAAGACCAAAAGTGAGAGGTTCTGCTATGAACCCTGTAGACCATCCATATGGTGGTGGAGAAGGTAGAGGGGGAGTAGGAATGAGAAGACTTAAAACAAAATGAGGTAAGCCATCTGGTAAAGGTCAAAAGACTAGAAGACCAAAGAAGTATTCTAATGCGTTAGTGGTGAGACACCGTAACTACAAAAAGAGAAAATAATTCCAAGAAACCGAAAAAATTTTGTTACAACTTTATAAATTTTATTCAATGTATATTTATACACCTCATAAAATTTATTTGTTTCACTAAATTTTTTCTAGTTTCTTAAGAATTATTTATTATAAAAACCTCTAGAATTTATTTTAGAGGTTTTTTATTGTCTGTTTCTACTGTGTATATCCTGTGCAAAAAGCTTATAAATACGATATTTTTCCTCATTATTTGACGCTTATCTTTTTTTGTGTTTTTTGATATAATATAATTATGAAATTACGTAATTTTTTTACTATATTTATCTCTATTTTTTTATTACCCATTTTTGCTTTTGCTGCATCTTCTAATGTTTTTTCTTTTTCTACTTATAACAATTCTATTTTTGTTTTACTTGATAGTTCTGGAAATAAAGTTGGGTATGATGGGGTAGATATTTCTGAAGAGATAGATGACAGCGAAGTGTTTTTAAATGGAGATTTCTTGTCTATAAAAATAGATGATATTGAAAATGGAGATTATAAAATTAATCTTGAAAATTCAAATACGATTTATGAAAAAACAGTTTTGGCGTTTAATTCTCAAGAACAGAATATTAACCAGAGAGTATATTTCTTTTTAGATAAAAAAAATCAAATAAAATTTAAAGTTACAGGCGGTAAGATGGAGCTTGGAGCAAATTATTCTTTGGTAAAACATTTAAGATTGAAAAAAAATCCAGAATGAAAAATTTCTTGAGAAGATGATAATGTAGATAATTTTAAAATTTATGGAAGAAAAGATGGAGAAAATAATTTTAAATATATTACAGATGTAAATGCTAAAGAATATATTTTAACAGGAGCGCAAAAAGACTATAAAGAATATGCTGTTACAAAAATTTTTGATAATTCTCCACATACAGAGTCTGGTATTCTTCCAAATGTTTTAGGTGCTGTGGTATTTATAGATGATGCTGA
>JALUMP010000056.1 GCA_027039745.1 Candidatus Parcubacteria bacterium | reverse complement strand
TGGCTTGGGTATAGAGAAGAATTCAAATTAATGGTTGCTGACTTATTGAAAGATAATAAAATTGCTCTTGGAAGTAGCGGAAAAAATTGAGATGAAGAAAGACTACCTATAGACACTATCGTTATTCATCATTCAAGTTCTCCAACTGATGAGCCTATAGAAATTATTGATGCTTTAGGGTTAATTCGTCTGTATACACCAAAATATATAAATAAAGACAAAGAGGAGTTTGGAAAGCCTGTTTGGTCTGGCCATTTTTATAAAGGACATCAGACATTTATTGGTTATCACTATATAGTTAAATCAGATGGCACTTATGAGCATATTTTAAAAGATAATGAAATTGGTTTGCATAGTGGTAATTGAAATTATAATTGCCGAAGTGTAGCTATTTGTTTTTTAGATGATCTAAAAGAAAAAAAACCATCAGAGGCAGCTATAAACACAGCTAAAGAAATCATTGGTAAATATCCAAATTGTAAAATTTTAGGACACAGAGAAATAAAGCCAGCAACAGTTTGTCCAGGCAATTTGTTTTTGGGGGAAAATGGGTGGAAGAAACAACTCCTTAAATAAATAATTTAATTTTTTAACTAATTTAATGATATAATTTTTTTATGTATAAAAAAATTATATTGATTGTTATTTTTCTTTTTGGTTTTTCTTTTTCAGTTTTTGCTGAATCAATCAAAAATTATGAGGTAAGTATTTTTTTAAATAAAGATGCTTCAATGGATGTTATAGAAAATATTGACTATGACTTTAAAGCTAATAGATATGACATTGATTATGAAGATAAGCAGAAACATGGAATATTTAGATTTATTCCAAATCATTTTCAGGTCCAAGGACAAGAAAAATTAAAAGGACTGAGAGAAAGAAAGTTAGAATTTTCTAATCTAAAAGTTTATGTAGATGGGCAAAAGGCTAAAATTGCAGAAGAAAATAAACACAACAATGGAAATTATTTCATTAAAATAGGAGATAAAGATATAGTTTTGACAGGATTACACCGCTATACAATAAAATATAAAGTTCAAGGTGCTTTAAGGTATTTTGATGATTATGATGAAATTTATTGAAATGCTATTGGTTTAGACTGAAAAGTAGCTATTGATAAAGCAAAGGTTATTTTAAGCTCAGATAAAATCCAATTTCAAAATAAGGCTTGTTATCAAGGAAAGTTAGGTTCAAAAGTGCCCTGTGATATTCAAGATAATATTTTTAGTGCTACGGGAAGATTAAATCATAATGAAGGATTAACTATCGCCGCCTCTTTTCCTAAAGGAAGTGTGCAAAAAGTTGAGCTCTGAGGTTGGTCTATTTTTGGTTGGATAGCTATTCTTTCTGGAATAATGATTTTTTGTATTAGTATGTTATTGATTTTAACAAAAAGATATTTAAATAAATTTAAATTTTATGCACCAATTATTCCTATTTATGAACCATATAAAAACTACCACCCTGCGGTAACAGGATTTTTAATTGATAAAAAACTTGACCCTCAAGATATTACTGCTGGAATATTGTCTTTGGCACAAAAGGGAATTATTGAAATTGAAAGAATTGAAAAAGACGGAGTATTTTGAGGAAAAAATATTGACTATATTTTTAGATTAAAAAAGAAATTAGAAGAAATGGAAGACGAGCTGGATATGATGTTTGTATTGTTAATTTTTGGTCAGGCTAAAGATATTTTATATAAGACAATGAAAGATGTTAATATCAAAAGTAGGTTTAGGGACAAATTAAAATCAGAAGTTGCATTATCTGATTTTGTTGATGATGCAAAAAAGGTCTATGCACAAAGGAAAAATATAGGCTTATGAGTAGAAGATTATGCTAACAAAAATGGGATTATTGAAAAACTCGGTTCTTTTAATTTTATATATTGGATATTTTTAGGAATATTTTCAGTAGTAGCTATATTGATTTATTTAAAATTTTTAATGAATCCATTTTGGATTATGTTAAGCATTTATGTTTTTTTGTTTCCTTTACTTTTTTTATTTGTTTTGTGAAAATACAGATACACAAAACAAGGTTGAGAGGCTAAAAATAGTTTAGAAGGTTTTAAACTTTTTTTGGAAATGACAGAAAAAGAAAGAATCAGGCTTTTAAATGCTCCTGAATTAAATCCAAAACAATTTTTTGAATACTTACCTTATGCCACTGCTTTTGGGGTAGAAAAAAAGTGAAAAAAACAATTTAAAAATATTACTTTAGCTCAGCCAGATTGATATAAAGGAAATGAGGCTCTTGCGACAGGATCTATAATTTCGGATATTTCGCATATGAGCACCATTATTAGCTCTACTATAAGAACCACTTCTAGCGGCTCTTCTGGCGGAGGCTCTTCTGGCGGAGGCGGAGGCGGAGGGGGCGGAGGCTCTTGATAAGATTTTTGAAAGAAGTATTAGAACAAAAAAGCACGACAAGCGAAGCTTGTCGTGCTTTTTTGAAGTCCATTTCTAACGGAAAGAGTTAATGGTAAAAACTGGATTGCTTCGTTCCTCGCAATGACGGATACCGAAGTTGTTTACTTGTGAAAGTTAAAACTGGATTACTTCACATGCGTTCGCAATGACTGATAGCGACATTAATCTGCAATAATTAAACTACCCCGTCATTGCGAGCTTTTGGAGCGGAGCGGAAAAAGCGTGGCAATCTAGGTTTGTTTCTAGATTGCTTCGTTCCTCGCAATGACGGATACCGTCTTTATATTGTTCTATAAAAAAATAGATGTTTTGCTAAACATCTATTTCTCCATAAATTCGTAATAGTCGCCATCGCTCTTTTACTCATTTAACTATCGTTGTTAAAAAATGAAATTAAAATTTCTATTTTTTAAAACAA
>JALUMP010000055.1 GCA_027039745.1 Candidatus Parcubacteria bacterium | reverse complement strand
TTTTTAAATAGAGAAAATAATTTAAAAAAAATTGAATATTTTTGCGAATTAAAAATAGATGGTTTAAAAATTATTTTAGAATATAAAGATGGAGTTTTGGTAAGAGCTGCCACTCGCGGAGATGGAAAGGTTGGAGAAGATGTAACGGAAAATATAAAAACTATAGAATCTATTCCTTTAAAATTAGAAAAAAAAGTTTCTGGTATTTTTGAGGGAGAGGTGTATGTTTCTAAAAAACAATTTAATAAAATAAATAAAAAAAGAAAGGGTAAAGGGGAAGAGCTTTTTGCAAACCCAAGAAATTTAGCTGCTGGAACATTACGTCAACTTGATACAAAAATAGTAGCTGAAAGAAAATTATCTGTTTTTATATATGATATAGCAAAAATTGATAAAAAATATGAACAAAAAACTCAACAGAATGAGATGAAATTAATGACAGAATTAGGATTTGTCGTAAATCAAAATAATTTTTTGGCAGTATCACTAGATGAGGTTTGAGGGTTTTATAAAAAACAAGACAAAAAAAGAGAAAAATATAATTATTGAATTGATGGGATAGTTTTAAAAGTTAATGATATTTTCTTACAAAATACTTTAGGATATACGGGTAAAGCACCTAGGTATGCTATTGCTTTAAAGTTTCCAGCTGAACAGAAAACTACAATAATAAGAGATATAGAGTTACAGGTGGGAAGGACTGGTGTTATAACACCAGTGGCCGTTTTAGAGCCAGTAAGCGTGGCTGGCACAACAGTTACTAGAGCTAGTTTACATAACGAAGATGAGATTAAAAGACTTGATGTAAGAATTAGGGATACAGTGATTATAGAAAAAGCTGGAGATATTATACCAAAAGTTATAAAAGTGTTGGTTGAGTTTAGAGATAAAAAATCAAAAAAATATACCTTTCCTAAGAAGGTGGCAGGTTGTGGAGGTGATGGTAGTATTGAAAAAATTTTTGGGCAAGTGGCATATAAGTGTAAAGTTTTAGATTCTCCAAAATTAAGAGCAAGAAAGCTTTCTTATTTTGTTTCTAAAAAAGCCTTTGATATTACAGAACTCGGTCCAAAAAATATTGAAAAATTTATTGAAGAGGGGTTAATATCAGAACCTGCCGATATATTTAATTTAACAATTTCCGATATTGAAGTATTAGATGGTTTTGGGAAAAAATCAGCTGAAAATATAATAAAAGCTGTTTCTGAAAAAAAAGAAATAGAATTGGTAAGATTTTTAATTGCCTTGGGTATCAATGAGGTTGGTGAAGAGACGGCTTTGTTATTGGCTCAGAATTTTAAAAAGTTAGATAATATTCAAAAAGCTACAACTTCTGAGTTTGAAGATATCGATGGGATTGGGGAAATGGTTGCAAGTAAGATAGTTAGTTTTTTTGATGATGAGAAAAACAAAATTTTAATAAAAGATTTATTGCGTGAAATAAAAATAAAAGATTATAAGCAAGAAAAAATAAAAAAACATTATTTTAATAATAAAAAAATTCTTATCACTGGAAGTTTTGAAAACTTTTCTAGAGATTATTTGAAGCAGTTGATAAGAGAAAAAGGTGGAAAAAATGTTTCTTCAATTTCAAAAAATACAGATATTTTATTGGCTGGAAAAAAAGCAGGCTCAAAATTAAAAAAGGCTATGGATTTAAAAATTGAAATTATAGATGAACATGATATAAAAAAAATATTATAATGAAATTAGGAGAATATAAAGAAAAATATCGAACTTATAGAAAAGGAAAAAAGTCCCTGTTAGTTTTAGAAGGGATTCATGCTGTAAAACATGCATTTCGTTTTGGGGCAGAGTTTGAAGAAATTTTATATGTTGATGAAGGTGAAATAAAATCTTTCGCTGATAATGTTTTAAAGGAAGAAGATAAAAATTTTATTTTGAAAAAAGCTAAAAAAATTGAAAAAGATTTTTTTAATGAACTTATTCCTTATCGAACACGTTCTAAAATAATAGCTTTGGTGAAAAAACCAAAATATGAAATAAATGAAATTGATAATGATAAACCAATTATTTTTTTAGAAGATCCAGCTAATCCAGAAAACATAGGCATGACCATCAGGGTAGCAGCAGCATTTGGGGCGGGGGCAGTAATTGTTTCTGGTCATATAAATTCATTTTCTGCATCTGTTATACGAGCTGGAGCAGGATTGATTTTTGCTCTACCTGTTTTTTTAATTGATAAAAAGTCTGATTTATTTACTTTGTTTAAAAATAGGGAATTTATCGTCTCTGACGCAGAGGGTAAAAGTATAAAACAAACTAAAATAAATAAGAAATCTGTAATTATCTTTGGTACAGAAAGAGAAGGAGTATCCCAGTTTTTAAAAGACAAGTCTAATGCGATAATAAAATTAGATATGCAGAAAAATGTTTCCTCTTTGAATTTAGCTACTTCTGTGTCTGCTGTGTTATATGGAGCAAATTGGAATTAATTTATTTATTTTTTTTAACTAATTGTCCGATTTTATATCAAAAAAGTTTTTTTTGTTCAAAGCGAGTTTTGTGTTTTGCTTGTTTAGCTTCTCCAAAAGCTTGATAAACATCTGATAAATCTATTTTTTTAAAAAAACCAATATAATAAGAAAAAGAACCAGTTCCATATCTTGCATTTTCTCCGAAATATTTTCTGATGACATCAACAAGTTCTTGCATTCTAGAATGATATTTTTTTTCTCTATTTATTGCTGTAGGAGACAAGATATCTTTTAATTGTTGTGGTCCATGTATGGATTTTATGTGTTTGGCAGATGTGGAATTTTTTTTGCGGACTTGTGGAAAAAATTTTTTTAAAAATTGATTTTTAGATTTTTTTATTTTTTCTGGATATTTTAAATAT
>JALUMP010000054.1 GCA_027039745.1 Candidatus Parcubacteria bacterium | reverse complement strand
GTATATAATATTAATTTTTTCATTTATAACTACTTTAATTGTTTATTCAATCAATGCTACTCAAAATTTTTCAGGAGTTTTTAATGGTTTTTGGTCAAAAAGTAAAATTATAGAAAGACTTCCTATTTCCGATCAAAAAGTATTATATGCTATTAATACTATTTGCGAAAATGATGCACAATATTGTGCAGACAAAAATGATTCCTCTGGAAATCTTGTTTTTAACTTATCAGATTTTTCAGGATATAATATTTCCATATCTGCCCCTTCCAATGCTGTAAAACCTCACACCAAAATAATTATAGATAGCGAGCATAGGAATTTATTTATTTCTAATATGATTACAAATATTCAAGATAGAAAAATTTATATAGGAAAAGTTAAATCAAATCTTTCAGTATCTTGTGATGATGGAAGTGCTATTCCTTGTGATTCTGCTCTTGTAACAAGAAAAATCAAGCTTAAAGAAGAATCCAGAAATTCATTTATTGATTTAAGGATTGCTGAATTAGATAATATTATCCAAAACGGTTCAGAAGCAGAACGCACTCAAGCAATTCAAGAGAAAAATGATTTGAATGATGAAAAAAACAATAATCTTGATATAATAGCTAATAGAAAAAATTTAATACCATAAAAAAGGATTTAAGATGTTTTTACCTTATATAGCCACATTCGTAATGATTCTTGTAGCTTATGCATATTTGGCAACGAGTAATAGTGTTACAAACGCTAGTGAAACTAGAATAAATTTTGCAAAAGTAAAATTTGTTTATCCAAAAGAAGAAGTTCTTGCAACTGGAGTTGAGAATTTATGTCAAGCTGATGCTCAATTCTGTAAAGATAAGTATTCTTCTGGAAAAATAACATTAACGATTAGTGATTTAGATGGATATATTCCAAAAAGCTTTACAAATACAAATGGTTTAGGTGGAACTTTTGGCAATATTTTAATTTTAGACAACAACACTACTATCTCTATTTCTCAAAATATAGATAAAGATTCTGCAAGGTATGTTTATCTTCATTACTATGAAGGTGCAAAATATGGCAGTTATCCTGAATGTCTTTCAGGAGATAAAGATGCAAGATCTCCTTGCGATTCTAGTGATGTTCTCCATTCATACCCTACAACTTTAGATTTAAGGATTGCACTTGAAAACTAATATTTTAAAAAATAATTTTTTATATAAAATATATTTTAATAAAATTTTATTAAAAAGAACCAAAAAACATTTTTTCATATATTTATCACAGGGAATAAAACATGGTTCATCAATATCTTCTCTGATTAGTACAATTAAAAACGAATATAAAAAAATTAAGATGTTTCAGATGTATGAAATACTTAAAGATACTTTATACAAAATGGAAAATGATGGTTTAGACATTGGGGATGCTTTTTATTTAAGCGGATTGTTTAATGAAAGTGAAAAAACCACATTTAATGCAATTTCAAAAAAATCAATCAACTCTGCTTTTGAACAAATAATAAAACAAAATAAATATAAAAGTGAATTTAAATATGCTTTGTTAATGCTTGTCACTCCTGTTCTCTTTATTTTATTTGGATATATTGTCTTTCTTCCCGAAGTCAAGGCTTTTACATTAAGTATATTAGCTCCAGTGAATGCTGTTTCTTCAACAGCTATACAAATTCCCGCTTATTTTAATGATAGAAGTATTTTTGTGATATCGTTTCTATCTATTATATTTATATCTGGATTTATTATTTACCTTGTTGAATATTTAAAAAAAAACAATCCTAAAATACTTTTTTCTTTTGTTCGTTTAATAGAAAGAGAATTTATTGTTAATCATTTTAGTGTTCTTTTACAGTTAATGGAATCTGGTTTAAACATATCTGATTCTGTTGAGGTAATACTAAAGGATAGTAACGATACTTTAGCAAAAAAAATACTTGGTGATGCTCTAGCAGACATGTCAAATGGTTATGATTTTTCACATACTATAGAAAAATATTTTTCAGATTATGCAACTGTAGCCTTTTTAAAAGGTGGAGAACTCAATGACCAAATAGAAAGTTCTTTGAGTATGATACTTAGTCATAATGAACTTTTGTATCAAAAACTTATATCAAGACTTATTGTGTGGTTACCTATGGCAGGAGAGACTATTATGACTGTTGTTTTACTTATCCCTTTATTGGATATTTTAAAAACAACAACAGTTAATGCTATGAATTTTACTGTTTAAAATTAAAAATATAAAAAAGGATAATAAATGAAAGAAAGAAGAAGTATATCTGATAGGGATTTTGAAGGAAAGTGGAGCAATTTAGCATCTATTGTTGGTAGAGAAAATATATATATACATAGTTCTGATATGATTTTTGAGGTTATAAGAGATTTTGAAAAAGATCCAACAATTAAAAAGAAATATATAATTCAGTTTTTAGTTATTCCCGTTATCTACAATGGAAAAAAGGGAGTTATAACCTTTGATCCGTTTGCCCGTGTTCCTTTATTCTTAATGAAAGAATATTCTTCTTTTATAATTTTAGCTGATAAAAAATATTGTTCAAATTTGGCATTAAATTCTTTTAGTAGTAGCAATAAATTGGAAATTTCAAAAGGAGAGTCACCATTAAATTTTATTATAAAAATGATTACAAAAATGGAGCAATTAAGAGCAAGTGACTTAACTTTAAGTTGGACTTCTTCTAATGTTATTTTGAAATATACAGTTAGTAATAAAAATTTATATGAAGAAAATGATTATATAGATGTTGAATTTTCTGAAAAAATAAGAGTTGCTCTTGTCAATCTTTCTCATGAGCGTCCTTCTGAGGGTTTTATTGATGGAAAACTTAATATTCAAATACTTGGAAAGAAAAAGGAGTATAGATTGTCTGTTGTTCAAACTGTTGTTGGATATTCTATTGTTTTGCGTTCTTATCAAAAATTCAATAAAGAAATGAAAATTTCTGACTTAGGATATACTCAAAAAGCTTATTCTATTCTTGAAGAAATTATATATCAAAATTCACATGGATTATTTTTAATTTGTGGACCTACTGGGTCAGGTAAAACAACAACAATTTATACTATTCTACAAGAATTATATATGAAAAAAGATTTAAAAATTAAAACTGCAGAAGATCCTGTTGAAATTCAAATAGATGGTATAGACCAATGTAATATCAATACTCATGGCTCAGAAGAATATAAAATCACTTATCAGAAAATATTATCAAAATATATGAGACAAAAACCTGATGCTATTATGATTGGTGAAATTAGAGATAAAACAGTAGCAAAAGCTTGTGTGGAAGCATCTCTTACTGGACATTTAACCGTTTCAACACTACATACCTCTAATGTTGAATCTACTTTTAGCAGACTTATTAATTCTTTGGACATTTCTTATGACCAAATAGAAGATAGCTTAATTGGAATATTAAATCAAAAATTAGTTAAAAAATTATGTGATTGTAAAATCAAAAAAGGTGATGGTTATATCGCTAACCCTAATGGATGTGATAAATGTAAAAGAACAGGAAATATTGGATACGATGGAGAAGTTCTTGCTTCCGAAATAGTGAAATTAAAGATAGGAATAGAAAGCTACAAATCAGAAAATTATGAAAAATTTTATACATTTTCAGAGTGTGCTGATGATTTGTATAATTCTGGGACTATTGATAAAACAACAAAAACTTACATAGAAAACTTATAAAAAGGAATGGTATGAATAATATTTTTACAGGAAAAACCAACAGTAAATCATCAAAATTTCAAACAACTGTTGGCAATAAAACTTTTTATTACGATGGTTATTGCGATGACGGATATTTTTTAGAAGAAATAGTTTGGAATGCTTTAAGACAAACTGGGAATATGCCAACTCAAGATATAGTTGAAGTATTGGTTCATTTTAGCACAAAAAATTATTATATTGTTTTTGGAGATGAATATAATAATTCAGGAGAGGAAACTTTGGTTTTTGATATGGAACAGTTAAATGAAAATCAAATGGCGGAATTATTAAGTGAACAAGTTCTTAACCCAGAGTTTATTATTGAAGCTTCTTTTGATGGAAAAACTTTTTCAATTAATGATTCTGATGAAGAATCTTCTATTGCCTTAGATAGATTAAACATTGAGAAAAAAATAACAAGAGCTCGTGCTTTTAAGAAAATTTTTAATGAACAAAAAATTAACATTTTAGGTATTCTTTTAATTATATTTCTTCCTTATTCTTCATATATTTATGCTAATAAAATTATAGTAAATAACACTGAGAAACAAGTTAGAAAAATATCTATGGAAATTTCAAAATATGCAATTAAAAAAAGAGAACTTGAAAGAAAAGTTAGGAAAGCTAAGAATAATATTAAAGAACTTAAAAATTCAAGTGATTTAATTTCTAATGGAATGCTTAATTCTAGTATTAAAAACATCTATAGTACAAAATAAGTCATTATATGTGACCTGCCGAAATATAAAACCTAATCAAACCTGATCATAAGACCAAAAGATTAAGTATTAAAAAGAATCAAGTGATTCCCATTCTCCTATTTCGAAGAGAATTAAGAAAGATATATAAACTGTCTCACAAGTTTACTTTATTATCAGGCGACAATAAATAACTTATGGAGCGATATTAGTTTTACTACTAATTTTTGTGTTTGTAATCGCAGTTAGCGATTGGCAGGAACTAAAGTTCCTAACCAGATTTTTCCATAGAGACAAATTTTAAGCTATTTTCATATATAATATTCAAAATTAATCACAAAAGACATTTATCTCAACGGCTAAAGACTATTGGGATTTCTGTTTAAAATTATTAAAACATAAGAAAATATTATTCTATTTGTTTTAACATGCTTTTATTTATCATTTTTGTTGGAGATATAACATCTTCAATTGTTAATTTTTCTTTAATTTCATCTTCTTCTATATTATGCTCTTTTTTTATCGTTTCGTACTCTATTTCATACCCTTTTTTTGGACTTTTGAAATCAAATTTATTTATATTTGCTTTTGAAAAGAAACCAGTAGTTGCCTTATGAAACATTAAATAAACTGTTCCCGTTTTTCCATTTCTGTTTTTGCCTATAATTAATTCAGTTTGAGATATTGGATTGTCTTGCATTTTGGACATGTCATGAACATCTGCATTCGAAGTTTTTTGTTGTGAATAAACCTCATCTCTATATATAAAAGCTATTAAGTCTGCATCTTGCTCTATTGATCCTGAATCTTTTAGATCTGATGGTATAGGTCTCTTATCATCTCTTCTTTCTAATTCTCTGTTCAATTGGGCTAAAACAACAAATGGAAAATTTAGTTCTCTTGCTATTGCTTTAAATTCTCTTGAAACATCTGCTATTTCTTCATGTCTTTTATTTTTTCCTGGTAATTTTAATATTTGTAGATAATCTAAAAAACCTATATTAACACCGCCTCTCTCTTTTTTTATAGTAAGAAGATTCTCTCTTACAAAATTAGCATCTTTCCCAATTGTATCAATTATTATTAATGATTTTTCAAATTTCTTAAAAAATTCATTATTTACTGTTTCTATTAAATCTTTATATTCTTCATAATTTATAAATTGCATCATTGTTTCTAATGGAATAAATAGATTATTATTTAATATAAATGAATAAACAGATATCATTTTTTTTCTCATATCAATAGGGCTAACTTCGCCAGAGAATATTGCTGTTGGATAAGTTAAATTTGACATCATTGCACCAATTGCCATTGTTATTAATAGTGAAGTTTTTCCCATTGATGGTCTAGCCCCAATTATAATTAAATCTCCTCTTTTAAAACCTGAATATTCTTTATCAAAGTTTTCAATATGTGTTTTTACTCTTCCCAAACCAAGTTTTTCATCTATAAACTCTTGATCTAAAATAGACATAAAATTTTCTTCTAATTTAGGAAGCTCCTCCCCTACAGTGTTTGCAAAGTTTTTTTGATACAAAGCTAGTATCTCAGCTGTAATATCAATGTCCTCTCCATTTTTTAAACGTGAATACAACTCTAATATCGATTTTGAGTTTTCTTCCTTTAAGTAATTTTGTTGCAGTTGCCTTTTATATAAATCTTCACTTGCAGAGATTTTTGTTTGTTGCACTGCCTGAAATTCCAATATTGAGTTTTGATTTCCATTTTCCATATAATTCAAAAAATGATCTACATCAACAGGCGATTTTCTTTTTAATTGTTCTTTTGCATATAATAAAAACCTTTTAAATGTTTCATTTTTAAACCATTCTTTTTGTATTGACGATACTTCTTTTTCTAATTCTTCACTTGATTTTATCGATTTGTTGATTAAAATTCTTATAACTTTTCTTTCTGCTAAATTTTGGTCAAAAATAATTTTTTTATTTTGTGTTTTGTTCATGTTTAATCCTTACTGCTGCATTTGAAATTGCTTTATTTATTTCTTCTCTCATTATCTCTTGTTCTTTTACATTTAATGCTACTCCAAAGTATACATTTACAGATGTTGGAATTAATTTAATTTCAAATTTTCTTTTTTTTGTTTGATGTGTTAATTCTTCCAACTCTTTTACTTTTATAAGTGGATTTTTTTGAATTTCAACAACTGCTTTGTTTAATAACTCCTCATTTTTTATCTTACTTAATACTAGGAGTATATCTCTTTTTACCCCTATCTCTTTTAATTTTATCAATAAATCAACATTTAAAGAAGAAGCTTTTAAATAATTAGATACAGCACTTTGGCTAATATTTAATAACTTTGCTATATCTTTTTTCTTTATATTGGGATCATCTCTTTGTATTTCTTTTATAAAAATTGCTATTTCCACAGGTTTCAACTGACTTCTATGAAGATTCTCTGCTATCGCTATTTTTCTCAATTCTTCATTTGTCATATCCTTTACTACAATTGCATTTATTGTCATTAAACCTGCTACTTTTGCTGCTTTTGTTCTCCTATGCCCAGCTACAATATAATAAAGGCCGTTAGAGTCTTTTATTGGGGTTATTGTTATTGGTTGGATTTGTGAATCTTTTTTTAAACTTTCTGCTAATGTGTTTATATCTTCATATTTTATTCTTGGCTGATATGGGTTTTCTCTCAAAAATGAAGTCCCTATTTTTATTACTTCTCCAATATTTGTTTTTTTTGTTTTTGAACGTTTTTCTCTTTTTTCTTTTTCAGTTTTTAACAAATGTATTATAGATTCTTTGTTCATATTGACATCCTCTTTATAATTTTTTTTATTATACCATACTTATATTAAAAAAACAAGAAAGTTTATTTCAAAAATATGGTATAATAAATAAAAAAAAGGATTTATATGTTTGAAGATATGTTTCGAAAAGATGATGCCACAAAAATGGTTAACGATGAAGTGTCTTGTGATAAATATAAATATAATTCTTGTCCTAAAGAAATAATTGATTTCTTAAATCAAGTTTATCAACAAGAATTAAAAAATGTTGATCCAGGTAGATCTTTTTATCCAATGTCATCTTTGTCTGATTTCGCAGAAAAATCTCGTGGAAATGGAATAAAAGAAGCTTTTTATCATTTTATATTATTACTTTTAATTAGTATCTTTGGGATATTTGGAGTTTACGATTTTTTAAGTTTTGGTACTGCAATATTCAAAGGAGAAAAGTTTATTCCTTTATCTGGATTTTTTTCAATCTTATTTATTTTTCTTTTATCATCTTTTTCTTATCTGCATTTTTACTGGTATGGAAAAGTAGATGGAATGAAACTTGGCACATCTTCGGAACAATTAATAAAACATTCCTGGCATATATTTAGAAAATGGTATTTTTCATTTTTCGCAATCCTTATTCTTATTGCAGGTATTATTATTAATTTACCAAAAGTTGTTTTTTATTTTTTAACACTTTTTGGAGAAGAAATGAAAGCACACGAGCCTGTATATAGAGCTTTTTTTGGACATTTTTATGATTCTTATTTTTCATTTTTAAATTCATTTTCTAATGATAAAATAATGTTTTTTGTGATAGTTATAGATATCTTTTTTCTTTTATCTATATTCTTATCTCTTTTGTTTTCATATCTTGGTTTTATAAAAGGTAAAAATGAACAATTAAAAGATAATGAAGAAGAGCGAGTTATAGAACAAGATAAAATGGAATATGTTTTTGATAGAACTCTTAGAGAATTAGAAAATTTTTAAAAATAGGATAAATAATGAAAAAAAAATTTAAAATATCAATGCCTGCAAAAGAAAGAATAAATTTGTTATCATATATAAGGGCTATTGATAAAAGTGGTAAAAACCCAAATATTGCTATCTCCAATAAAATTGAAGAATATAAAAGAAGAAAAAAAAGAAGATTAAGAAAAGTTTGTGAAAGAGTAAGAGAAACCACCCTCTCTGGTGAAAAATTAATAAATGGTTTATATGAAGCAGGAATAATTAATAAAAAGGAATTATATATATTGCAAAATTCTAAAGATGGTTTGGCTCCTGGTATTGATAAAATTATCGATAGTTCAAAAGAAAGTGGAAAAATAATGCTTGGAGTATTTATGTTTTTAGGTCCTATCGTTGCTTTAGCAGCAGCTTTATTAATCTTTCATGAGCCAGTTAAAAAAATTGTTGTGGGTGTTAGTGCACCTATTCGAGATGCTGGTGCTACTCCTGCACCTATTCCTGCTTATTTGTTAGATCCTACAATGTATATTATTTTAAACATAGTTATTTGGCTAATAATTATTTCCGTTATTATATTTATGAAATTATTAAAAGAATATAATCCAAAAGAATATATAAAGTCTTTGCCGATTATGGAACAAGAATATTCTATTGATATACTAGGCTCGATTAGAACACTAATTGCTAGTGGGGGGATGAATCTTTCGGATGCTGCTACAGCTTTAAGTGAAGGCTCGGAAGATTCTATTAAAGAAAAGGTTTATCTTAAAATAATTGAACAAACACAACTTGGAAAACGAAATCTTTCTACTGTTTTAGAAATGTTTGGTTTTTCGTACTCAACTGTTTCTGCTCTTCAAATAGGAGAAGATGGTGGGGATCTTAAAGCTGGAATAGATATAGCCTTAGAAGATTTAACTGCAAGATACAAAAGAAATATAAGTATATATTTGAAAGCTTGTTTTTGGGGTGGACAATTAGGGATGATGGGTATAGCAATGAAGCCTATGGTCGATATATTAATGTTGATGTCTGTCGGACAAATGAGTTTTGAATTATAGAAAATGCAAAGTTGCTATTATTCAAAAAAAATGGTATAATAAACAAAAAGAAGAAAAAAATGAATACAGTAGATGTTAATAATATATTAAGTGAAAGATTGAAATCAAACTACAATACACTAAAAGACGTCCCTCATCCATTCTTAATGAAAGATATGGAGAAAAGCGTTAATCGATTATCAAAAGCTATAGATAATAATGAGAAAATTTTATTAGTTGGTGATTACGATGTTGATGGAATTTCTAGTACATCAATAATCGTTTTATTTTTTGAAAAATACTGTCCATCAGCACAGTTTAATTGGGTTATCCCTGATAGAGAAAAACATGGTTATGGTGTCAATGAAAAAATACTTAAAGAAAATAAAGGATATGATCTTGTTTTTACTGTTGATAATGGAATTTCAGCAGTTGAAGCTGGTAAATACTGCTTAGAACATAATATTGATCTTATTATCACTGATCACCATACAATTCCTGAAATTGTTCCACAAGCTTATTCTATTGTGAATCCTCAACAATCTGATTGTTCTTTTCCTTTTAAAGAGATATGTGGAGCTGAAATAGCTTGGTATTTAATTAAAAGTATTGCTCTTATTCGCAATATAAAAATGGATAGTTCCCTTGAATTTTTAGAAATAGTTGGTTTAGCTATTGTGTCAGATGTTATGCCTCTGATTGGATTAAATAGAATCTTACTTAAAGTGGCACTCAATAAAATGAATGATAGTTCCCTTCCTTTTTTTATTATAATGAAAAAGTTTATTTATGGTGAAACATATAAAAGTGAAGACCTTGCTTTTAAAGTGGCTCCTATGCTAAATGCTAGTGGTAGACTAAAACATGCAAAAATATCTGTATATGCTATTTGTTCCAAAAGTGTTGAGGAAGCTTATTTTAGAATATCAGAATTAGAAGAAATTAATAATAATAGAAAAGAAATGCAAAAAGATATTTTGAATAAAGCTTTTATTGAAGCGGATAAACAAAAAAATGATAATGCTATTGTTATTTGTGGAGACTGGGAAACAGGAATTATTGGCATTGTTGCAAGTAATCTTGTTGAAAAATATAATAAGCCTGCTCTTGTTTTTTCAACTAAAACAACACCTGGAATGATTAAAATGAGCGGAAGATCTCTTGGTAATATTGATCTCATTGGTTCTTTGAGAGATAATGAAAAATATTTTCAAAAATTAGGTGGTCATTTTATGGCCGTTGGTGCTTCTATGGAGGTGAAATTTTTTGAAACATTTAAGTCTGCTTTCTCTGATTATTTACAAAAAAAATATTTAGATAATGATTATTTTATATCAGATTCAGTATCACTAGGAAATCTTTCACTATCTAGTTTAAATGAATCATTATTTAGAGTTATAGATAAATATGAACCATATGGTGAAAAGAATCCTGCACCTATTTTTAGTGGGACATATACTATATCTGATTTTAAAATTTTAAAATCTATACATATTAAATTTACTTTGTTTGATAAAGAAACTGGTGTTGCAGTTGATGCAATTATTTTTAATGCTGAGGATTATATTAATA